>SUWZ01000053.1 GCA_015061185.1 Bacteroidales bacterium | reverse complement strand
TGCACATAGTAATCGATTTAAATTTTGTTTATTAATACGACAAAAATAACACATTAATTTCATTTTGCAAAGGGGGATATTATTTCCCTTGAAACAAAAGAATGAGAATTTAGTTATTTTTAATGAATGGCATGAAACGAGATGGAATTCAGTATGCTAACGCACGTTTGTTAGCGTAGGGGCGAATAGCATTCGCCCTGTTTTTGTATTTGCGATATTTATCCTCGGTAGTGCTGACGCACGTTTCAGGTTTCAAGTTTCAGGTAGGCTGTATGATTGACTTGTCTGGAAGACATTACAGAGCGTAGCGTCGGTAGCCGGGACGAAGTATCGGGACAATTCAGTGAGAATATAAAACAGCATTGCCGAGGGTTGTTCCCTTGGCAGACGAATTTTGCCCTTTCAGAGAGGAGGAGGATGGGAAGCTGGAATTATGTTGGAAGGGTACAGTGTTTTATCGGTCATTAAAAGGGAATCACCCCAAAGGAGGTATGGTTGTGAATTTACTATGATACTTACTTAGAAATTTTATAGCCTAACTTCAAGATTAATCGTATTGTTTTCATGGCTGTATCTCTGTCGTATGATCGTTCTTGCTCAGACAATTGTTCGTAGGGGACTAAACTGGAGTGTGTTTTCAAATCCTCATCTATAGCCTCACCGTAGCTCCACCCTTGCTGAAGTTTCTTTTGTGCCCAAACCTCATGCACATTCCTCGCTATCAATTCTGTCAATGCTTCCAAATCTGCCGGTAATTCAACATCAGACAAATCTATCGGACAAGGTATATACTGATCATTTTTCATTCTTTTCTTAACTTAATAATTGTTTCAAATTCAAAATCTTTATGGAGTCATAAACATAGATTGACTCACCTGATATCGTTTTCAACTCGATATATGGTTTGATATCGCAATGCACGTATCGTCTTTTTAATTCTGCTTTTTTCGACTTATCTTTTAAAATCTCTGCATCTTCACCCTCTGTTGTAGGACGATACCCCAACAATAACTCTTCAATATTCCAACGATTATGCTCCACGGCAGCCATCATCTCCATTTGAGGACGAGTTATGCTATCCGGAATCCCTTTGACTCCATTGACAGAACGCACATAGGAATCTAAAGACATAACACTGTAGATATTAGACCATTTTTTTACAATAGACAATTTTTGCCACGCCAACTCCTCTTCCCTCTCGTCTTCTACAACCGTTTCGCACGAAACAGTCTCATACAAATAGTTTAACTTCTTGGCTCTTCTGATCAATTTATCATCAGAAATATATGACTCATCCATCATGCCAAATGGATAGATATTATTAAACTTATCCGATGTCAACAACTCCTTCTCATAAGCATACAAAATGGTATTGCGATAAAAAATAGGGATATTCTTCTCATAAAAAATTTCCGGCAAATAAAAGGCTACATTCTGACATAATTTTTGAGAATCATAACAAATCGCCATGGTCAGGTATTCGTTCGTATTATCCTCTTGCTCCTTGGCTAAAATCTCCCAATAAGTATCATCAAAATCAGGAACTTGGCAAAACTCCCACTCTATATCCAAAAAATCCTTTGAGGGGAGAAACTCCTGTCTATTCGTCTCTCTCCCTGCCGTGTATTCATGATACAACACATACGACAAATCAAAAAGTGCCCTATACTTGCTCCTAAACTCTGCCATTTTTTTATGAGCATCAGCATCAACAAAGGTAATTTTGCTCTTTTTCTTCGCCGTAAGAAAATTCGGATAGTGTGCAATATGCGCAGCAGTTAATGCCATGGCATAACCCATATCTGTCATTCCGCAGACCACCAAATGGACATTACAAGGAGATTCCACACCAATTCCCTCTTTGTCCAACGGAGGATAGGTGATACCATGCTTACGAGAGCAATTATCCACCAAAACTTTTCGGCACCACATCTCCTCTTTATTCATCGTAATCAATTCGTAATCAGGGCCATCGGCAAGGGTGATGATATTACCAACTCTTGAAAGAGAGAAGGTGTGTCTGTCTTGAACCAATACATGACAACTTAAATCCTCCTTACGTCCACTCCTTCTGCAAAGCTCTACAATTGAATGGTAAGCCATCAGGTTTTGAGCATCACGGTCATCTCCAACCTCCCCTAACAGATAAATGGTTTTGGTTCTATGCAAAGAGAGTTTCTCTAAGTCGCTAATAGAGTTTAACCGACATCTTACCATAACAATCCGCTTAGCATCGGAAGAGGAGAAATAACCTTTGACAAATTCACGTCTATTGCTGACTTGATCCGAAACACCCAACACAATAAATGAGTCGGGGTATTTTTGCAACAAATCACCAATTAAATAGACAACAGAATTATCGTATCCTAAAATCAGCAGATGATTATCAAAAGAATAGGTGGTCAAACCATTACGAAAAGATTCTGCTCTCGTTCTAATAGCATTGGACAAAGTGGCTATTAACAACCCGCTAACGAACACCATTCCCACAACATAAACAAGCAACAGTCTGAGATACTCTTGCACATCAAACGAGTCGTTATATGCAATAGTACGAAGCGAAACAGGAGAAATCATATCCACAAACAAAGAAGATACAATTTGCGAGAAAGATTGCTCTTTATACCCAGGGAAAAAGAGGATAAACAAGAATAAAAGAGCAATAAAAATAAACAAACACATCCATAACAATTGATATTTAACCAATCCTGAAAAAGAACGGTCGAAACTCAACTGAAACTTAGATACTATTTCTCTTAAACGCTTTCTCATTTAGCTGTACCAATAATTATTTGATCAGAACGAACCCCCTTCGCCATCAACATCTTTTTCAAATAGGTCAACAAGACACGATCGTTTCGCAAGACTCGCTGATCGAGATTCTTTCTGCTCTGCTCTTCACCAACCAAGAATACCTTATCATGAGGATTCGCCTTTAAGGATAAAGAGAGACGATTTACCTCTTTCTCCATTAAAGGATTGACAAATTCATTTCCCGGAATATAGAAGGTAAGCTGCAATTTTTTACCATTTGTACATAACAAAGTTACTGTTTTTTGTCGAACATCCAATTGTTGCACATTTTTCTTTGTAACCTTGATTCTCGATTTCACGCTCTCTTTCTTCTCCGGTTCCACTTTCACCGTATCCACAACAACCGTATCGACAGGAATTGTATCCAACACCAATGTATCCAACGTATCTTTGATTTCTACGGTATCTTCTATCATTATTGGCAACAATGGAATTGTATCATTGGTTAAATGGTTCAATTCCAGCGGGTGTTTTTTCTCCTTCATCCAATTCACTTGAATACCCAACTTTAAACCTAAAGTAAAGTATTTCATTTTATCTACAAAATCAGGAGCAAAAACATTATGACTCAACATATCGTTATCAAAATTATAAAACGAATGTTCCTGATTCAACTCCACACCGTTTCTTAGGGCATAGGAAGAATAAGCAGCCATATAAAACCCCACTTTTTCAGTAATATCCCTATCAAAACCCAACTCGGCAAAAACCGATAAGTTCCACTTCGCCAAATCCAATTTACCATCTTTCTCATACTCACCCCGAGGGAAGCGACCGGGTAAATCATAAAATTCGATATTCAAATCGGGATAGTAGCCCCTGATATCATATAAGCCGGATGTTTTATAGGAAGAATAAACAGGTAGGCCCAACAACGCCCCCATTTCTAAACGAAAATGAGCTTTCTTCTTTCCAAATTTAAAGGCAAGAGAAACCGGCACTTCCAGCAACAAGGCTCGCTCTCGCTCTTCCATATCTAAATGACGTCGTTTCTCAAAAGAGTAACCATAATTAAGTTCATCAACATAAACAACAGTATCCGGAATAGAAGAATTGAGTTGAAATTTAGAATGGTAGAGGTTCGCATAAAGACCAACTCCCAAACCGATATTCTTATGAAAAAATCCCAAATAGTCCAGTCCGATTTTACCACCAAAACCTTCACTTTGAGTTCCTAATTCCGGGTCAAAATGCAAAGTATGAAAACCACCTCCCAACTCAATACCAAGTTGCGACCCCACTCTCTCTTGTGCATTCAAACTACCAAAGATGAAAGCCACCAATACTATCAATATATACTTAACTTTCATCATTCAATCAAAATTTTATCACTAACAATCTTTTTATCAGACAAATAAACAGTCACTACATAATAACCGGAAGGGAGCCTAAGTTCATTCAACTTAGCCACCGGTTCTCTACGAAGAATTTCCACACCCGACTCATCAGAAACAGTCATCACAGCCTTATCCAAATCAGAAGCCATCACCTCCACATAAAACGGCTGCATTGCTCTGACAGGATTAGGGTATAACGAAATAGATTGAGAACTACTTTTCGCCTCCTCGCGCACAATTAAAAGAGGACATATTGGCACCAGATTACCCGAAGTATCAATAATGTCAACCGAATACAAACCCGGAGTCAGACCTTGCGGTTCATAATAAAACTGCCCCATTTCATCTTCCAACAATTCACCATCGCGATACCATTGATAAGAAGAGAAGAGAGAATTAGGATTTTTAATTGCAATAACGTCGCCCCAACCACCCATTTCAATCAAGACAGAGTCTTGGTTGAGTTTAACATCTGTATTATAAGTTCTATAACAACCATCAATTTCAGTGACCAATTGAATACGTCTATCCTCATTTAACACCAATTCAACACCATCTGAGACACTAAGTGTATCTACACCATACCTCCAACAATAAGACTCAGCCCCCTCTGCATAGAGTTTAATAGTATCGGAAGCACAAATCAAACTTGGACGATGCACTTTCACCTTAGAAAAATCAGGATCTTTGATATGCAAAGTAGGGTTGGTATAATACTTATTTCCAATCACCACCGGTTGCACTGTACCCTCATCGTTAATTGTATATTGCTTACCGCCATATTGCGTTTTGGTACAAAGAATTAAAAGAGTATCAACCCTAAGTGTATCATATTGGTTGAAAGGATCGTAACCAAACTCTAAGATAGGGTATCCCTTATTAATCTGCACGTTAGCGGCTTTCCATCCGGAGTAGATAGAAGTATCTTGTTGGATAACCCAATTATTAAGGGCCGTCAAGAGGTCTGTTGTACCCAACACCTCGGAAGACAAAGTCCAATCATACCCTTGCGAATATTCAGCCTCTTTGAAAGAGAGCAAGAAATTCGCTTTAGACTCATTGGCGGTTAAGCTATCCGAATTCCAATAGATGTACGATAAAGATGTTGTACCCTCCTTTGCACCGCGAATAGGACGCTTACTTGCGCTGTAACAATTGACAACAGTACTTGACCCTTGGTAACCAATCAAAGAACCCACAGCGGCACTACCTTTAACATTTCCGGTATTATAACAATTTTCCATTGCCCCATCACCTGCAAATACACCCGACACACCACCAACATACGAACCACCCCCATAAATATCACCTCGGTTACCACTATTTCTAATTACACCAGAACCTAATCCGGCTATACCACCTGTACAAGAACAACCTGAGATTGTAGCAAAATTTATACAATCAGAGATTATACTACCCATCTGAGGATAAGCAGCGACTCCTGCTGTTGACTGATAATCAATATTATTAATACAAGTTGAGCAATCAAAAGAAACAATTCCTCTGTTGGAACAATTAATAATTGAACCATAATTCAACGACACCAAACCACCCAAATGGACACCGCGATTGTCTGATATTACACTTAAATTACCTTCATTAGAACACCCCTGAATAAATCCTTTATTCTCTTTAACCAAAGAAGCAATATAGCCTTTCACTTCCGTCAATTTCAACTCTGTTTCCTTCAAATTAAGATTTCGGATTTCACCCTTTTCTCCCAATGTAGAAATCATCGCAAAACCATTCGGTGTATTATTGGCGATACGCAAACCTGTTACACTCTTTTTATTTCCATTGAAGTAGCCATTAAAATTAGGGATACAACTCCAAACGTATGCACTCATATTCACAGAAGCGGATAAAACCACCTCTGTATTCTCGAATGAACTTTGGGTTGCACCATTGTACCCGGCAGCCACCGAAGCCAACCAAGCCAAAGCTTCTTCATCCTTCAAGGTGATGATTGTTTTGCCATCTGCATCGGTTGTTTCCACGTAAGAATCAGGACGAGAGGTGACGATGTCTGTCCAGAGAGAATTCTTTTGCTCCACCTCCGGCAACTCCTCCCACGGTTTGAACGTCAAAATAGGATACCCACCATTTTCCATATCCTCATCTACAGCCCAAGAAGAGTAGATGTCATCATCTTGCTCTGCCACCCAAGCATTCAGAGCCTCAACAAGGTCTGTAGTACCAAACACCTCGTATGACAAAGTCCAGTCGTTGCCATCAGAACCCTCGGCAGGAGAAAACGATGCAATATAATCCTCATTAGACTCCTTATCAGTTGTGTTGGAAGATGGGAAATAGATGTATTGAGCCTTAACGTTACCATCATAGTTATCATCAGTCGAATAAAGAGGTTGAGAGATTGAACTGTAACAATTGAGAATCGAACAATCTACTCCGTTACCTTCAAATCCCGACAATGCGAATGAACTAATACCACTCGGGACAGTCACATTTGCCACATTACAACTATTAAGAATAGCAGTTTCACTACCCGTACAAAGAGCAACAACTCCTCCAGAAGTACTTTTCCCTGAAACACTTCCCTTATTAATTGAATTACGTATCTCGCCATTTCCAAGCAAGTTACAAATACCACCACAACCATTACCGGAAGAAAGAGTCCCCTCATTAACACAATCAGCAATCAAATTATAGTTATAATTGGCAATTCCGCCGACAGACCCTACTGCTGCAACAGTAGCCGAATTTTTACAAGACAAAATTTCACCGCTATTATGTCCGACCAACCCTCCTGCAGGATAATACGCTTGCACAAAACCATCACACGAACAATTTTTCAGAACACCAAAATTCCATGAAACAAAAGAGGCAACACCAACTTCAGCATTAACATCAATAGAAACATCCTCCAATCGCAAATCTTTAATTTCCCCCTCTTTTCTAAGAGTATCTATCAAAGAAAATCCGTTAGGAGTATCATCATTAATGCGTAAACCAATGATACTATTCCCTTGCCCATGCAAACTTCCATAAAATTCTTTGATTCCGCTCCAAACATGGGCACTCATATCCACATTCGCATCCAAAACCACCTCTGTATTCTCAAATGAACTTTGAGTTGCACCATTGTAACCGGCTGCCACCGAAGCCAACCAAGCCAAAGCTTTTTCGTCCTTGAGGGTGATGGTTGTTTTGCCATCTGAACCGGTTGTTTCTACGTAGGAATCAGGACGAGAGGTGACGATGTCGGTCCAGAGAGAATTCGTTTGCTCCACAGGAAGTACAGTCAAATCACACAACGTTACACTCTTTTTACATCCCATGAATGAAATCTCAAATCCATATTTTCCATTGTCTTCACTTGTTATATTAGGAATTACGAGTTGATTATCAGATTCATAAACAATATCCATCCCATCCTTAAACCATTTGATTTCCGGTTGTAAAATTGGACTGCTATTATGATCAAATTCCAAATTAAATAATTCCCCTTCATAAAGAGTCATCTGTGTCACTGCCAATGTAGGGTCTATACCTAATGGAACAAAGTGTACGGTCACCTTAGCAGAAGCTGCACACTCGTTGAAGTATTTCACTTCGTATATTTTGCTTGCAGGCGTTGTGGTTGCAGGAATTTGGATGGATGCCCCTGTTCCAATTAAAGTTGAACCATCATACCATGTAAATTCTGTTCCTGCTGCTGAGTTGGTATTGTCGTAATTAACATCCAACGTCAACTCGTTGCCACAAGCATAAACCACTCTCTCCGCTCCTCCATTATCGTCAGTAAACTTAAATTGAGACAGTGAGTTGTCTGTTTCAGTTGCACTCATAAGTCCTAACACCGGACCATCACTTACGATGAGGGTGTGAGGAGAGGAAGTTTTCGAACAAGTTCCGGCTGTTGCTGTTACCGTATAAGTGAAAGTTTGCCCCCTCGTACTATTGGTAGTTCCTCCCATGATTTTATCACCGGTAGCGATATTTGCCCCATCCCAACTATAGGAGATATTTTCCACATTAGAAATAGCAAAGGTTGTCAACTCTTCTTGAATACCGGGACAAGCAGTCAACGAACCGAAAATAAGCGGAGTTGACAATGTGTCGATTGTTACTGTAACGTTAACCGGAGTACCCACACAATAACCGGGGTCGGATTGTGGTGTCACAGAAATTGCTCCGATATTTGAGTAGTCATTTACATACTTATTGGTAATGGTATAAGTTCCGCTTTCTGTTACTTTTGAAGAGGCAAGCTCTGTTGTACCATTCAAATATCCGGTAGTCAATGCGTCTGTAAC
Organism: Bacteroidales bacterium; assembly: GCA_015061185.1. Taxonomy (GTDB): domain Bacteria; phylum Bacteroidota; class Bacteroidia; order Bacteroidales; family Paludibacteraceae; genus UBA1181. The sequence goes on along the minus strand of SUWZ01000053.1, from coordinate 9,882 downwards.
ATTGGTTACGCTCCATGTTGTAGCCAAATCTACCTCTGTCTCACAGACCGCTGCAGGAGGAGTTGCCAATGTGATAGGATTAGCTAAAATGGTAACTTTGATAGGCATTGCTGCACTCACAGCTCCTGTGTTGTTATCTTTTTGCGCAACATAATAGGTGGTTACACCTGCGGTTGCACTTGTTTGTCCACTTGTATATTTGCAACTTCCATCATCAAGAGTTCCTGCACTTGTTGGGTCTGTTCCGTACCAAATAAGTGAATATTGCGATACCGGAGCGTTCCCCAATGGTTGAATTTCTGCTACCAAATCAGGAACAGCCTCGCCTTGACACACGTAATAATCCTTAACTTTTGGAGGCATCGCATCACTGATGTTTACTGTAATAAGTGATGGTTCACTTGGACAACCTGTTGTCTTATTCTTACGATATACCCAATAGTAAAGTGTTTTTGTTCCTCCATTCAATTGGTCTTTGTCATAAACCGGAGCTGGTTTTGTTGTTGAGAAGGCTGAAAGGTCAGGTTTTGTTGTTGCATCTGTGCCTTCTGCATAGAAGTACTCATAATCACCTGCTTCCTCTTCCTCATATTTTCCGATTCCGACAATTGATGGAAATTGCTCCGCCTGTGAACCTGCGATTGATACACCATCTGCTACAACAAATTGTACAACTCCAGCTGGTGGGGTTTCTACATCATGTACTGTCACATCAATTTTTATAGACACATCTCCCAAGCAAACTACTCCAGAAAGCAATGTATATTTTTGATGAACATAATAACTTGTCACACCACCGGCAGAAACGTCCGGAATAGGGGGTGTAGAAGATCCTCCTTGCTCAAATTCTGTGTACCAGACAAATTCATCATCAGCCCTCACATATTCACCATCCTCATTCTTTAGAGCAGTCAAAAAAACTGCCTCTCCCTTACATGTTTCAATATTAGTTTCTTTTACATACGGCTCAACTATTTTAAATACTTCAATGTCAATAGCCTGTTGAGGGCCCTCATAACCTAATTCCACAATCCTTTGACTAACATAAAAAGTTGACTTTCCCGGATTGCTCGTAATATCGGATACATCTGGAACCTCTGTAGATCCTTCCCCTCCTAATTCTGTTCTCCAAACTAATTCATAAACCAAATTAGGGTCATCTTGATATATTTCAACTAACTCTGTCAATGGAACAGCTGGAGAATGCAAGCAATAGACAGTGTCATGTACAATAGGAGCCGGAATATCATATTCCCCCTCCTCCCACGGGTCCCATGGGTCGGCAAAATCGTCATTCGCTGTATCATCTTGTGCCACTCCCACTTGCCAACCGGCTAAGAGCAACAGCAAGATCCATCCTATTTTTATCAATCCTTTCATAAGCCTAATCATTGTTTTCCCAGGTATTTACGACTACATTCCATCCATTAAAAGTTCCTTCTACGTATGTCCCGGTATTGAGCCATGTGAAACGTCCCACTCCCTGTGGCTGTCCATTCAACAAATAGCCTTCGTATATCCAATTCTCATTACGCAATGTTCCATATTTTGGCAACTCTTTTCCCAACGAAATGGTAGCTATATCTATGCCTGCTCCTATCGTATCGGTCTGAATAACCTTGCCGTTGGGTTTCATGTATGATACACTTTTTTGTCCTAACGAATCAGCAACCACCTCCTTCTTCCAATAGCCAAATGGTGCACATGGTTCTCCCTTTTTATCTTCATAACTTACCGCAACCAACGTCTTTTGCTCGTCATACTGATAAAGCGTTGAGTGTAAAGTATCTCCGGATTGATTCATCGCCACCTCTTTCTCCAACGTCATGCCATCATACACAAGAGAGTCTTTGAAACTTCCTCTATACTGACATGGGAACATATCTGCATCAAAATAGGTGCGTGAAATAGGATTTCCCAATCGGTCGTTTACCAATCGCTCTATGGCATACGGCTTGTTTGGCGCATTGATGATATAACCCAACATATCGTAATAGACCGTCTCTGTTGGGAATTTATTTTCATCGTAATAAATCTCCTTCTTGTTCCACCCCTCTTTACTCCTTATCGGTGTCTTTTCGTCGCTTGCATAACAAGTAGATGAAACCATATTGCCAAACATATCATATTCATTCACAAAAATTTCTTGATTTTCTACATTCTTGTCTTCACCATCTTTGTAAACACTCTTTGTCAGATTGTTGAAACGGTCATACTCGTATGTGATGGCATGATACTTCTGCTCCTTCATGATAGGTTGTTTATTGGCATCAAAGAAAGACTCTTTAATCAAATTTCCTTTTTCGTCATACTCGCACACAATTCCGGAATGTCCTTCACGCGGATTCATCACCAAATTTCCATCTGCCGAATAATGCCAAGTTTGCAACATTTTATCTTGACCATTAAATTCAGAACGGATTTCGGCAAAACCATCTTTGCTATCGACTCTATCTCCGTTTAAATCCAAATAAATCGTGTAAATCAAATTCCCTCGCGTGTCGTAACCATACTGATAAGTTGCCACGCCAAAAGTATCCACACATGGTTGTTTCTCCGCCCCGATATTGGTGCGAGAGGTTACCAATGTGGCATTAATCTTATCTTCATACTTTTTCTCTTCACCGGCAACACCATTCACCAAATGCAGTGCTTGATTTGCCTTATAGTTTAGGGTTCGTTCCACCTTACCTATCTCGTTGTTTTTAATCTCAGTATAGGCACAACCATTCGGCATCAACTTCTTGTTCTCGTCATAATATCCCACCAAACTGACGCAACCTTTATCATCGTAACGATACCAAATAGCATGACAAACCACTCCATACTTATTTTTGATGGAAACCGGTTCTCCCTTTTCATTATAAAAACTCTCTGATATCATTCTTCCCTTGTCATCATAATCATAAATCTGCTGAGCAAATCCTAATTTATTCACGCAAATTTCTCCCCTCACGTCCACGTTGATTTTCTTTATCAACTTGCCATCTTTATACTCAAACTTGGTGGTTGCTTCGCTTCTTCGGTCATAGACATTCATACCCGACTCATCAACAACGCTTTTTCGGACATATCGTCCATCTTCACCCAATTCCCATTTGTAGGCGTATGCATAATTTTTATCTTTATCTCGATTTCCCCATGCATCAAAAAACTCAACCGACTTGCGGTACCCCTCATTATCTAACCGTATATGGACGTTGTTGGCACCATTTTTGAAAGATTGAATCGGATAACCATCGGCATCAATATACATACCCATACATTTTACCAACTTATCATTTTCGAAATCATTGACACTATAACAAAAACTATAGATCAAATTGCCGACCCTATCGTATGCCTTCTGTTGAATAACCATTGTTTTGCTATCATCCAAAACAAACTCCCATTGACAAACCTGAGACAATTTTCGAGCCAAAGAGGTTCCTATCAATCGTTTATCCACCACATCTGACGCCAAAAAGACCTTATTAAAATCATTGTCTTCATTGAAATTCATAGTTCCATTAATGGCAGACAAACGCCCCCAATGCGGATTCAAATATCCACGTTTTTCCAACCTATAACTCAATGGTCTCTCTTTCACCTCACTCGAAGAGAGTTCGTTTATTCCCTTTGGCCACTCATAACAAAAGACAATATTCTCATAATAAGCCACTTGTTTCATAAAGAATGCCCAATAGGTACCTGCAATCAAGAGACAGAGGAAAAGCACCAATAAAGACATCAAGACATTTCTCTTTCGACGAACTTTCAGCTGCTCTTCCAAAACAGCTTGTTGCGCTCTCGCCTCTTCTTCTCTTCTCTGCAATTCTCGATTATCTCTTCTCTCTTTCGCCACTTTGCACAAAACGTCGTGCGTAAATTCGATACGTTTTGCACCTCCCCACTCTTCGATACGAATCAAGCGGTTGTTCTTCAAGTGTTCCAACTCCTGCTCTGTAAGTCCCGAAGAGAGTGCATCATTCAAAGAGACATTATCACGGAATCCATCTTTTGTCAACAAAACATTCTCCAAAAACTCGGCACTTGACTGTGAAATTCCCGAGATGGTATTATTATAGAACTCTTGAATGATATCATCTCCAAATGTCTCCAACAAAGACAAGGTGATTTTTTTCTCCTTTTGCTGTTGCCTTTTTTTGTCCAATTCATTGCAAAACAGCGATAACAGAGCCGGCTCCACACAAATATTATCAGCATGGGTAGATTGCGTGGTCGGACGATAAGCCAACTTATCCACAATCTTCTTTGCCACCTCTTCTGTCACAATCCCCTCTCCCGGCTTCAAAATCACCTCCATAGCTTGAGAGCCGCTCATGGCTTGCAAACTATACCGATTGCTCTTCAATGACGGGATAGACTCCGAACACTCCTCTAAGCGTGCTAAAAAATCTTCGCGCAAAGAGATGATGATTCTAAAATTATCATCACGATCTAAATAGGGACTTCTTAATTGATGTTTATTTAAATAAGTTTGGATAGATAAAGGAACTTTTCCATCACACAAGTCAGATAGTTGAACAAAAAAATCTTCTACCCACTCTTGATTTTTTGAAAGAGTGAACAACTCTTCGAATTGGTCGATGAGAATCATCGGTACAATTGGGTAGTTATTCGCATCCCAAAACGAATTGGCATGAAAATACTCCCACAAAGATGGGTCGTGATCTGCCACTTCTACCACCACCTCCCGTTCAGCGCCATTTAGAGCCAATTCTGCCTCTATCGCATCAATAATCTGTCTTGTATAATGAACATCACCTGCTTCATCCAAACGAATATAAACAGGCAAAAAACCATTTTTTCTCGCCAAAGAAAAAATTCCGGCTCTCAAAATAGAAGTTTTTCCCACACCGGACGGGCCATATACAACAGTCTGCGTATGAGAATATATATCTTCGGACAATTCATGAATCTCGTTTTCACGTCCATAGAACAATTCGGCATCCTTCTCCTCGTATGAAGACAAACCTAACCAACGAACTGAATTATTATCCATAATCTTCAAATTTTATACGGAAAGTGAACGTACTTCCCTAATTATTTTTTTGATATTTGCTTCACCCATCTCTTCCGAAAAATCCACTGTATGCAGATTATCAAAGAATCCTAAAATGGCATCATCACCGAGATTAACATCATCCACACGAATCGGGAAAATAAATCGGTTATTACCTCTCCATTCCACCTCTTCCTTTGCCCACGTCCACTCACGCTTGTAGAAACGACGTCCTCTATCCAAAACATTTTGAGAGAGAATAGGAACAAAAGCCCTGCACTCCTCGATATTTTTCTTTATTTTTTGAACATATTCATCACCGGGTTCCAAAGAAACTTTATCAAACCAGACACCCATACCAAGTCGCCTAAAGGTCTCAGCCACACGATTGGCAACATCATAATCCTCGCTTGCGTAGGAGATAAAGACCTCCTTCTTCTCTTCACCCAAGGCGAATTGCTTATACCGCTCCACCAATTCATCTACAAACGCATCTGCATCATCATGAATATTGGTTCGCATACGAGATAAAAAGCCAACTAACTCTGCATCCAACTTACTATCTGCAATTAATCCCATTTTTGAAGAGGGACGAGCCACAGACTTCATAGAATGCAAGAAGAAACGAAACAACCAATCGGGGTAACTACACCCAATAACCAACAAATATTTATCACGCAGAAGATTAAACAATTTTTTAGGACGATAACTTTCAGACATCCAATCACCAATAAACTCAAGCAGATTATCATCAGAAAGAACAAAAGAGTTGGGACAAACATTGGCTTTACCAAACATTTGATAACAAGTAGGTATTGACTCATCCTCTATATCCTGCTTACAACTATTATGTTCATAATGCAAATTTTTTACCTTACCTTTTCCCCACACATCTTCCATAGCATGAAAAACAGCATTGCCAAAAGAGGTGGTCAAAACCAACTTAAATTTATCAATAGACAAAAACTTTTTTAGCGTCTCTGAGATTTTTAACTCTCCGGCCTCAATGCGTTTCAAGATCTGAGTAGTTTCATAATAAGGATCGGAATCAATAGCATCCCAATAAGGCTCAAAAAACTTACTGGCCAACTGAGTTGCATCCAATCCCTCTTCATAATCCACACCAACACTTTTAGCCAATTCCATAGCAATATATTTCTTCAATGGAATCTCCTCTCCGGCGACATTTACTGTAAAGAATTTATCTCCTACTATCGGTATAACATTCCCCTTTTGAATCTCCGTTAACAATAATGTCCACCCTCGTTCATTTAATTTCGTTGTCTTTTGTATAAATAATTTCATGCTCTACTAAATTACCCTATCTTACGATAGATTTGACTTTTATCTCCCTAAATATTTACAAATATAAATATTCCAAAATAAAAACAAAAACATCTTTTAGGAATTTTTAAGAAAATTCCTGAAAATAAAATCTATTAATTCATTTCGCAACTTTTACGATTTTTTTTCGAGTAAATTGATGAACAAAGAAAGGTGTATCGGTAAAAATGAGACCGACTGACAAATTATTAGGCAGATTCTATAAATCAGGTCGAGATGATTTTGAAGAGCATCCGAAACTGAATTTATGAGCCGTAAATAGAAAATCGTAATTTATAGAAGTTGCCTATATTTCACCATCACATCACTATAACACAATTAATTCGATGTTAAGAAGTAAACCTAAAATCAAATCCAAAGAGGAGCAGTTGACAAAGAATATTAATTTCCCGATGCACTACTCCCTACAAACTTTCGCCACCGTAAATAACCCGCTATCGCTAAAATTGTATATAGGAAATATAATCCTGCTGTAATGGGAATTCCCTTGTAGATATAAAGTCCAACCGTTGTAGCATCCACCACCAACCAAACCAACCACTGCTCGACATACTTTTTAGACAACATCCAATAAGCCAAAATACATAATGCAGTTGTGAAACTATCCATCACGGGGACCGTACTATTTGTGAATTTCACCAAGAAGAAATAAATGGCAACGTGCAAGACTGCATAGATAAGAAATAAAACAGGAATTTCCTTTAAAGGGGTATGTTGAATCGCACCTTTTGACTTCTTTTTCGGAGCATTATTCCAAACAATCCACCCATATATCCCCGCCAAAACATAATATAATTGCATGCAAAAATCGGCATACAATCCAGAGGTAAAGTAGAGATAACCATGCACCATTGGCATAATCAAACCAACCACCCAAAGGTAAATATTAGCCTTATACTCCAAATAGAGATAGATTAATCCTAAGACCACTCCAATTATCTGTAATAACAACTTTAATTCCATCATCAAAATTTTTAAATGGGTTCAATAGATTAAACTTAGCTAAAATTCATACCTGACATTAGCGAGTACATTAAACGTAGCTTGTGGGAAATAAAACACCTCATTTACCCTTTTACCACCATATATCCCCGAATAGCCATAAGCATTGCTGCAATACTTCGCATTAAACAAATTATTAAACGTCAATCCCAAACGCAATCCTTGAATCTTGCTTGTTTTCAACAAATAGCCAAGTTTCAAATCGGTAACGCAGTAAGCATCCAACTTCATATCCTCTTGCTCTGAATTGGTAATGTATTGTTCCGAAACAAATTTAGAAACCAATTGTGCTTCAAACCCTTTCACGTCGAATTTCAGAAACCATCCTGCCACCACGCTCGGAGAGTAAGAAATAGTTGTTGTTCCTAAATGAAGGGTATCTAAACTCCATGTATCATCATTATAAACATACTCATCATAGTTTTTGATTCTATTCTGACTAAGGGTCACATTACCTCCAAACGAAAACCAATCCAATGGCTTAACAGCCACATCCAATTCTACTCCCCTGCGATAGCTATCTTTAACATTTTCATACAAAGCATCGTAGGTATCCATGTTTTGTTGACCTGTCAGTACCAACTGATTATCATAATCCATATAATAGAGATTCAAGCCCAAATTCACATACTTATGTTGTAATTTATATCCCAACTCGTAATCATACATTTTTTCCGGTAAAGGATAAAGTGGATTTCCTTCAGCATCTTTTCTTGCATTCACAAAATCATCGCGAGTAGGCTCTCGCTGAGCCACAGCAAAAGAAGCAAAAAGAGAATTATATTTGGCAAAAGTATAATTCACACCCGCTTTAGGGTTAAAGAAATGATACCTCTTATCCACCTCTACTTTGAGCATATCATTGGTGGCATAGTTAAAAGAAGAGAAAGTTCCGCCAATAACATGATGAATATATCTGTACTGCAAATCACAATAGAGGTCAAACCCCTTGAAAAGATTAAATGTTGCTTTGGCAAAAAAATTCATATCAGTTTTATCTCCTGTATTGCGATAATATTCATGTGGCAAAGAAAAGTTATTTGGGACAAAAACATTAAGCACCTCTCCAAAATGTTCTCCGGTATAATGATTTGCCGCCAATCCTAATGCCAAATTGGTTCGAGTTGATTCATACTTAACAGACCCCACACCGCCGAAAAAGTGATTATACATTGATTTTTTCCTCGTAAGATTGGAACTCTCCTTATCCCCTGCCATAGGCAAGGTATAACAAACCAAATCAGCATCATTCTTATATTGGTCATAATAACCATTTCCGTATGTATAGTGACCAACAAGATTCATCTTCCAGCTATTACTAAAAACATGATTGAGAATCAATTGATTATTCCATTGAAAATAATTGTCAACCTGATTATCATAAAAACCGATTACCTTGCCATCTGCATCCTTGATTTCTCCGCAGGGATTATATCGCCGATTTTCCTCCATCTGATCTTTGGTGAGTCCGTCCCATGCATTATAAGTCTCCTCTTTCCCTCCGAAAGTCAAATACTTTAACGTTGTTTTCCCTTTATAATAAGCAGCTTGTGCAAGAAACGATTTCATATCAGAGGAGGCTCTCTCAATATAACCATCCGAATAAATATGGGATAGTCTGGCACTTAAGATCCAATGCTCTCCTAAAAGTCCGGAATGAATCCCTATCGATTCTTTATTGGTATTAAACATACCGTAAGAGAGGGAAACCTCACCTCCAAAATCTTTTTTCAGTGTTTCTGTGGTCATATTGATAGAGCCACCAAAAGCACCTGCACCATTGGTAGAAGACCCAGCCCCGCGTTGTATCTGCATCGAATTAACAGCCGAAGCCAAATCGGGGGTATCCACCCAATACATTTTATGAGACTCTGCATCATTCATCGGAACACCATTCGTTGTGACATTGATACGAGACGCATCAACTCCTCTGATACGGATGTCGGTATATCCTACTCCGTTTCCGGCATCAGAAGTAACCACAACAGATGGTGTATTCTGAATCAAATAAGGGATGTCCTGACCATAATTATTGGACTGAATCTCCTTTTGTTCGATATTGCTATGAGAGATTGGAGTTTTCTCTGAAACACGTATAGCCGATACCACCACCTCCTCCAAATTCATGTAAGAACTGATGGAGTCATCAACCGCCCACAAGTAAAAAGGGAATAACAAGAATGTCAAAAAATAAATCTTTTTCATCGCACATAATTTAAGGGAGTGCACTTCAAAATGACATTCTAACCTTGTGAAAAATTTCCTACGCCGGCATTATCCGTACAGGTTCAAGGGTATAATCTCAGCCCATTCAGTAAGGCACCCCACTATTTCGGTGCAAAGATAATGGATTCAAAGAGAATATAACAACAGTTTGTCTTTTTTTTTGCCCATTATAAAGAGATTGATAAAAAAGAGAAATGTTGAAGAATTGAATCCTCAAAAGGCAAAAACGGTAACCATCCGATTTCAGGCGAGTTTGCTATAAAAAAAAGCGACTTGAATTTGGATTTCAAATCGTTTAATTTTTG
>SUWZ01000084.1 GCA_015061185.1 Bacteroidales bacterium | reverse complement strand
TTTTTTAGGTCTAACAAGCAATTTAAAAAGTGAATTAACAACTCTTTATTTGCTTCTGTGCCAAAAATCTTTTTAAAAGCGAAATCTGTACCCAAATTCAGATAACGCTCATCATTGTTCGGTAGTTTCTTCATTGTTTTTAATGTGTTTTGCAGCCTCGTTTTCATTATGAGGCAACGTTAATAATATGTGCAAACAAACATTCCGCCGAATGCAGGGCAAAGTTAATAAAAATAATTAAAGTACGTTCTAAGAATTATGATTTTTCATTTTTACATCATAAATCTTATTTTGGATACATTTGAGTATATTTTTGTTGACATTCACACAGTTACAATGCTCGCCTACCCTTTCACTTGCAAGTCACTTTACTCGTCATGGCAAAGCAGAACAAGATTACTTTGCTTATTGGCTTAATAAAATTAATATGTGCGAGAGTATATTGAAACTTGAAATCCGATAGTCGGTTATACTGTTTTTAACTAGAAGGTCAGAGGTATTCCTTTTTTACTCGCTCTTTATAGTTATCAACCTTTTCAACTTTGTCATCAATTACGTCAACTAACATATCAATATAACAACCATTGACTACATCCACTTTTTGTTCATTTTTAAAATATATGTCAAAAAGATCGCTACCTTCATTGTATAAAATTTCTACTGTTCCAGAAAATTTGAAACCTGAAACTTTGAAACGAAGTCCATTTTTCAATGCCACAGGAGAGTTAAATCCCCAAGAGCAAATAATCAATGGTTGCATTCGAAGTATCTGAGAAATATAATTTGCCATTTCCATATTGTTAAAATTTAAGGTAAGTTCTTTGCATTATTTTGTTCCCGTAATTATTATCCGGCCCAACCTTCTCTGTCGAGATTTCTATAGTTTATCGCTTCAGCAATATGATGAGTTTGAATTTTCTCAGAATTGTCAAGGTCTGCAATTGTTCTGGCCACTTTTAAAATTCTGTCGTATGCCCTTGCAGACAAATTCATTTTAAGCATCGCCGCCTTCAGTCGTTGTGAAGCTTCTTCCCCTAATTGCGCATGTTGTCTTAAGAGGCGACTGCTCATTTGAGAATTGCAATGAATACCCGGTTCGTTTTTGAATCTTTCCAATTGAATATTTCTTGCAGCCATTACACGAAGTCGTATATTTTCGCTTTTTTCAGCTTCTTCTTCTTCAGATAATTTTTCAAATGGAACAGGGACAACCTCAATGTGAATATCAATTCTGTCAAGGAGAGGACCAGAGATTTTGCTTAAATAACGTTGAACGACGCCCGGTCCGCAGATACACTCTTTTTCAGGATGATTATAGTAGCCGCAAGGACATGGATTCATTGCAGCCACCAACATAAAACTTGCAGGATATTCAACTGTAGATTTTGCACGAGAGATGGTGATTTTACGATCTTCGAGAGGTTGTCTCATTACTTCAAGAACTGTACGTTTAAATTCAGGAAGTTCGTCTAAAAAAAGGACTCCATTATGAGCCAAAGAAATCTCTCCGGGTTGCGGAAAACCGCCACCACCCACCAAAGCCACATCCGAAATAGTATGGTGAGGATTTCTGAAAGGACGTTCAGTCATTAAAGATGTCTCTTTACCAATTTTTCCGGCAACAGAGTGAATTTTTGTAGTTTCCAAAGCCTCATGCAGAGTTAGTGGAGGCAAGATGGTAGAAATTCTTTTTGCCACCATGGATTTTCCGGCCCCCGGCGGACCTATGAGAATGATGTTATGCCCTCCGGCAGCAGCCACTTCAAAAGCCCTTTTAACATTCTCTTGCCCTCTTACATCAGAAAAGTCCATTTCAAAATTATTAAGTTGTTCAAAAAACTCCTTTCTTGTGTCGATGACAGTTTTTTCGATGCTTCCTTTTTTGTTAAAGAAGTTTATAACCTCCAATAAACAGTTAGCCCCATACACATCAAGATTATTGACAACAGCAGCTTCTTTTGCGTTTTCTTTCGGAATAATAAGACCTTTAAAACCCTCTTCTCTTGCTTTTATAGCAATGGGCAGAATACCTTTGATAGGGTGTAGAGTTCCATCTAAAGATAGTTCTCCCATAATGATATAATCGCTTAATTCTTCGTTTAGTACGGCACCGGAAGCGGCTAAAATACCAATGGCCAATGGGAGGTCGTATGCAGCACCCTCTTTTCGGATGTCAGCAGGAGCCATGTTTATAACTACTTGTTGATGAGGAAATTTCATGCCACAGAATTGAATAGCAGAAACGATGCGTTCATGGCTCTCTTTGATTGCGTTATCAGGTAGGCCAACCAACATAAAACGAATACCTTGCGATACATTTACTTCAATAGTGATGGTAGTAGCGTGTATGCCTTGTACGGCAGCTCCAAATGTTTTTACTAACATAATAAAAATTTAAACGTGCAATAAATCAGGTAGTTGCACAGGTGATTAATAAAGCAAACAAATACTATAATGTTTAGAATTTTTGTTTTGAATTTAGGCCACGTCTTCTTCACGACCTTAAGCTAAAAGTTTTTTTGAGATTTTGGCAATTTTTTCCTCGATAGCATAGTTGAGCGTATTATGCCAATCTCTATAGTCTTTCAAACTTCTAGAATATTTCATAAATTCAAATTCATTATGATTACATACTTCTGCTATGGAAAATAGTTTGTTAGAAATTCTATTTTGAACTTCAATTGAGATATTCCCTAAGAAGAAGACATCAAATATCATTAATCTCTTCGACGGACAACCCTGATATTTCAGAGATTGAATTTATATCCATCCCTTTATCAAGCATTTTCCTCGCTATTTCTTTTTGAGTGTTTTTTGTTCCTTCTTCTCTGCCTGTTGCCATGCCTATAGCAATACTTTCTTCTCGGACTTCCTCTCGAATTTCTTCACGAACTTCTTCTCGAACTTCTTCACGAACTTCTTCTCGAACTTCTTCTCGGACTTCTTTTCTTAATTTTGCGCTAATTCTTTTTGTAATTTTAGCCGTTTCTTTCTCGATAGCATGGTTGAGCGTGTTATGCCAATCTCTATAGTCTTTCAAACTTCTAGAATAATCCATAAATTCAACTTTATTAAGATTACAAATTTCTGCAGTAGAGAATAGACGATCAAAAATTTTATTTTGAATTTTAACGGGTCTATTTTTCAGCAGATGCAAGTTTTTAATTAAAAACAACCACTTGTCCATAAAAGTTTCTAGTTCATTTAACCTTTTACGAAACTTAGGTATCTCTAAATAGACAAAGTTCAATCTGTCAACAAATAGATTTCCATACTCATCTTTTAATTGAACTTTGGTAATCACTTTGTCGGGATATTTTGTGTCAAAAGTAAAATTCAACAATCCTATCACATATATTTTTGATAGTTGAAAATCCCAATCTTTTGTTTTTTCACTCAAATCCTGTATAGGGAATGTAGAATAGAATATACTTCTGTCTATGAAGTGCTTTTGACTGTTTTTTTGCATCTCCACGATAAAACGTTCCCCTTGATTTGTTTCGCAATATACATCAAAAATTGCTTTTCGTTCATCGTTTTTCTTTGGCAATTGCTCTACGTTTAGATATTTGACATCTAAAATCCGATTCTTGCCTGATAAATCTAATACACAATTCAAAAAGTGAATTAATAACTCTTTGTTAGCTTCAGTTCCAAAAAATTTTTTGAAGGCAAAATCTGTACAAAAATCCAAATAACGAGCCTTCATCTTAGGTGATTTTCTCATTGTTTTAATGTTTTTTGTTACCTCGTTTTCATTGTGAGGCAATGTTAATTATTTATGTGCAAACAAACATTCCACCGAATGCAAGGCAAAGTTAATAAAAATTTTGTTGAGAGGCAAGTACTTTTTTAGCATCAAAGTTTTAGAAACTATTTAGAAGCTGTTTTATTACTGTCCGCTAAAAGTAAAAAAAAGGAAAAAATTAGGGCTGATTCCATAAAAGGTTTCAGCCCTTTTAGGTTATTTTTGTATATGCAAAAAAATTAAATAACCATGAGCAAAAATAGCATTTTTTTCGGACAGCCGATATATGGACAGTTAATAAAATCGCTTGACCGCGAT
>SUWZ01000008.1 GCA_015061185.1 Bacteroidales bacterium | reverse complement strand
GGTAGTTTTGCCGGAAGGTGAAGATCCTGATACTTTTGCGCAAAATAATGATTCTACGGTAATCAAAGATTATTTGTTGCGAAACGAAAAAGATTACCTCTTTTTTAAAATAGATTATTATTTGTCGATTATTGGCAATGATCCGATGAAAAAAGCTCAACTTATTTCTGACATAGCAGATACTGTAGCAGTTATTCCAGATGACGTAAAACGTTCTGTTTATGCGAGTGAGTGCGCTAAATTGTTGGACACGGATGAAAAGTTGATCTATTCTGAAATCTCAAAAAATAGAAAAAATCGAGCAGAGAAAGAGTGGAAAGAGAGGCAATTGAAACAATCATCTCCCTCTCAATCCAATGTTCAGCAAGAGATGTCAATTAATGTGGGAGCTTCAGCCCCTGAACAGCACTCAATATCTACGATAAAAAATGACCCGTTAGAAGCAGAAGAACGTAATATTGTCTATTTCTTCGTAAAATACGGAGATTATATGATTATAGATACTGAGGAGGAAAAAATGACAGTTGCAGAGTTTATTTACTCAGAATTAGAGATTGATGAACTTCAATTTTCAAACAAACTTTATCAATCGATGTTGGATGAGTATGTAAAAAATGAGCAGTTGCAGCTCATCTCTTCAGAACGCTTTTTTACCTATCATCAAAATCCAGATTTTAGTAGAGTTGCCTCTGATGTCTTGTCGGAGCAATATACGTTGAGCAAAATGTTCGATAAAAATGTGGAAGATTGTAAGATTAAAGTAAAAAAGGTAGAGTTAGAAGAAAAAGACCGGTTGACAGATTTGATACCTCACGTATTACTTGATTATAAATTTAAGTGGTTGAGTCTGGAGGTAAAACGAAAAATAATGAGTTTGCGAGATATAAAAGAACCCACAGAGATTGTTTCTTTAATGTCAGAAATTCAAGATTTGAAAAAATGTATTAATGAGATGGCAAAATCTTTAGGAGAGAGAATTATTGTGAAATAATTTCAATCAACGCCTTTAAATAAAAAAAAATAGATATATTTGTTTTATGAGGTATCCGTCCGATAGTTTTCGGCAATGATATTAGGTTTTAAAGTTGTATATAAAGATAAAAATTTTATTATGGCAAATATATTTATTAAAGGGGTAACATTGGATGGCAGTGTTACTAATATCAAAATAGCAGGAAATAGGTTTACAGAAATAGGGAGAGACATTACAGCTTCATCCGAAGATGTTGTAATTGACGGAGCAGATAAGGCGATTGTGCCTCCATTTTATAATGCGCATACACATGCAGCAATGACACTATTAAGAGGATATGCAGATGATATGCCCCTATTCCCTTGGTTAAACGATTATATATGGCCTTTTGAGGCGAAGATGACCGAAGAGGATATTTATATCGGTAGTCGTTTGGCATTGCTGGAAATGATAAAATCGGGAACACTCTTTTTCAATGATATGTATTGGGACACCCATGAGACATGGCGAGCCACGGAAGAGATAGGCTTAAGAGGGTGTATGGGAATGACTTTCACAGATAATCTTGGGGAAAAGCAGATCGAAAAGAATTTTGAATTATTGAAAGAGTATAAGGATAAATCGTCTCGCATTCAGATGGCAATTGCTCCGCACGCAGTATATACTGTTAGTGAAAAATTGTGGATTCGTTGCGCTGAAGTAGCCAAATCAGAGGGCGTTTTGCTACATTTTCATTTATCTGAAACCGAGAAGGAGGTGAATGATTGTATAGAACAATATGGGATGACACCGGTACGTTGGCTGGATAAATTAGGCATTTTAGGAGATAATTGCATTGCAGCCCATGTTGTTCATGTCGATCAAGAGGAGATGCAGATATTGAAAGATAGAGGTGTAGCCATAGCGCACAATCCTGTTTCTAACATGAAATTATCATCCGGATATTTCAAAAGTAAACAAATGGATATGAATGGAAATAAAGTTTTAATCGGCACAGATGGATGTTCGTCAAACAATAATTTGGATATGTTGGAAGAGACCAAATTTGCAGCAATGATTGCCAAATGTAATTATGGTCCGGAGGTTTTGCCCGTGCAAACTTTGCTTCAATGGTCTCAAACAAATGGACCCAAAATATTTGGGATAGATGCAGGAGAGATTAAGGTTGGTAAATTAGCAGATGCATTGCTAGTGGATTTGAATAATGAGCGAATGGTGCCTTGCTATAATTTTACTTCTAATTGGATTTATGCAACAGGTACAGAGGCAATAGATACAGTGATTTGCGATGGACGCATATTAATGCAAAATCGCAAGGTGGAAAGTGAAGAGGAAATAATAAGTAGAGCAAAAAGTTGTTGCAGGAAGTGGATGTAGGTATTTTTTTTCTAAATAGAGATGAGCATTTTGTTAAGGGAGACTATAGCTATAAATAGTGGATTTTTAGAATTAATCTTAAGGAGTTTTATATAAGTCGATATAACATAAAATAAGAATATTGATTTATTTTTAATACTATATTTTTGTATTTTTGCAGAAATTTACAAAGCAAAATGAAGGAGATAAAGGAAAACAATAAACAGCACATGTTAGATTGCCGATATATGCGGATGGCGCGAGTATGGGCAGAAAATTCGTATTGTCAAAGACGGCAAGTTGGAGCATTGTTGGTGAAGGATCGTATGATTATTTCTGATGGATACAATGGAACTCCTTCCGGATTTGAAAATATTTGTGAAGATGAGAACAATAAAACAAAGCCATACGTTTTGCATGCAGAAGCTAATGCAATTACAAAGGTTGCTAAGTCTTCCAATAGTAGCGAGGGTGCCACGTTGTATGTTACAGCCTCTCCTTGTATTGAGTGTGCAAAGTTGATTATTCAAGCGGGAATCAGAAGGGTTGTTTACGGAGAGTCGTATCATACTCTTGATGGGGTTGAGTTGTTGAAAAGAGTTGGCATTGATGTCGAATTTTTAGATGTTGAATTGTAAGTATGAAAAAAATTGTTATTCCAATTGTTGTCTCGTTAGCAGCTGTTTTTGGATTTGTTATAGGTTCGGTATTGTCAAAAAACGAGTTGCAACATACTCAAAAAGTCTCTAATTTAAACGTCGATGGGAAATTAGATTTACTATTAAATTTAATTGACTTACAATATGTTGATACAGTAAATAGGGATGAGTTGGTAGAATCTGCAATTCCGAAAATTTTGGCTGAGTTGGATCCGCATTCCGTTTATATACCAGCAGAGGATTTACAAATTGTGAATGATGATTTGGATAAAAGTTTTTCCGGTATTGGTGTCCAATTCAATATTCAGAAGGATACCATTATGATTGTGGCTGTTATTAGTGGAGGACCGTCAGAACGGTTAGGAATTTTGCCCGGAGATAGAATTGTTACCGTGGATGATTCTCTGTTTGTTGGGCCCGCTATCACCAATGATAAGGTGATGAAAAGATTAAGAGGACCTAAAGGTACTAAGGTTAAAGTTGGAGTAAAGAGAAGTACTTCTGAAGAGTTGCTCTCTTTTGAAATAGTAAGGGGGGATATTCCTTTGCATAGCATTGATGCGTCATATATGTTGCAAGATAAGGTTGGATATGTGAAGGTTAGTAAATTTGGATCCGGTACGTACGATGAGTTTGTAGAGGCTTTAACCAATCTTAGAATAGAGGGGGCGGAGCGATATATTGTAGATTTACGAGGAAATTCCGGTGGCTATTTAGATGCTGCCATATTAATGACAAATGAATTTTTGAAAGAGGGTGATTTGATTGTATATACAGAGGGGAAAGCAGAAAAAAGGAGAGATGCTGTGGCTGATGGACGAGGAGTGTTTGCTCAAACGCCTGTAGCGGTATTGATAGATGAATGGTCTGCGTCTGCGAGTGAAATATTTGCGGGTGCAATTCAAGATAATGATAGAGGAGTGGTAGTTGGTCGGCGTTCTTTCGGGAAAGGATTAGTTCAGCAACAAATTCCATTGAGGGATGGCTCTGCTATTCGTTTAACAATAGCTCGTTATCATACTCCGTCAGGACGTTGCATTCAGAAACCTTACTCAGATAAAGATGAGTATGATATGGATATCTTAAATAGATACCTTCATGGAGAGATGGATGACAAAGATAGTATCAAGGCATTGCCGGACTCTTTGAAGTTTTTTACTACGCAAGGAAGAGTGGTTTATGGTGGAGGCGGAATTTCTCCGGATGTATTCGTTCCGAGAGATACCATCGGTATGACAAGCTACTATACAAAAATATATAATGGAGGAATTCTCTATGATTATACGTTTGAGTATGTAGATAAAAATAGAGAAAAGTTAGCTTTGTACAAAGATTTTACATCACTTTTAAATTATTTGAACACTCAGAATTTAGCCGATGAATTAGTTCAATTTGCTCAAGGTAGAGGAATACCTAAAAATGATAAAATGTATGCGGAGTCTAAAGCCTTGATGCAAAATCGTATCAAAGCATATATTTTGAGAAGTATGTTGGGAGATGAAGCCTTTTATCCTGTGTTTAATGAAAATGATATAGTGATAAGAGTCGCCTTGCAAGAGTTGTCTAACAATAATTCTCTTCCTAGTGTAGCAAGAATTAAGTAGAGGTGAGTCTATAAATTCCATTTTTAATTGACTTAATTTATAGAATTACTTTTAAAAATCTACAAAATGGATTTATAGACCTCTCCTGAAGATTTTAGTCTATTCTAAATTAGTCTATTATAAATTAATAATTATGTAAACTGACTTTCCAATTTGGATAATTAAAATCTATTTTATATCTTTGCTTTTGTCTAAGGACAGATTGTTTTGGTAATATACGGATTATCTCAAGAATTAACTTGTATAATCGCATGAGGTGTGTAAGAATTAATAAACTTAATTGTCACACACCAATTATTTTTTTGTGTAATAGTAACTAAAAAACTAATAATTATGGCAGTATCTTATGTAACAGAAGAAGGCTATAACAAAATGAGAGAAGAGTTGAAACACTTGGAAACAGTAGAAAGACCTGCTATTTCCAAGCAAATTGCAGAGGCTCGTGACAAAGGTGATTTGTCTGAAAATGCAGAGTATGATGCAGCGAAAGAAGCTCAAGGATTATTAGAGATGAAGATTTCGTTGTTGAAGGAAAAAATTCTCTCAGCAAAGATTATAGATGATTCTAGATTGAATACAGAAGTTATTCAAATTTTGAATAAGGTGAAGATAAAAAACACCAAAAATGGAGCAGTAATGACCTATACTTTAGTTTCAGAGCATGAGGCTAATTTGAAGGAAGGTAAATTAGCTGTTAATACTCCTATTGCTCAGGCCCTATTAGGAAAGAAAGTTGGGGATATTGTAGAGGTGACTGTCCCGGTAGGAAAGATTCCTTTCGAAGTAATTGAAATTTCGTTTTAAATAAATAGGTAATGGCAACAATTTTTACTAAAATCATTAAGGGCGAAATCCCTTGTTATAAAGTAGCTGAAGATGATGACTACTTTGCTTTTTTGGATATTAATCCGGTTCAGAAAGGTCACGTTCTTGTTGTTCCCAAAATAGAAGAGGATTATATTTTCCGTTTGGACGACGAAACATTGTCCGGATTGATGGTTTTTGCAAAAAAGGTTGCTTTAGCAATTGAGAAGGCAGTTTCTTGTACTCGTGTTGCGGTTGCAGTTATTGGAATGGAAGTGCCTCATGTACATATTCATTTGATTCCTATTCAAAAGGAAAGCGATTTAAACTTTGCGCAAAAGAAGGAGTTTGAGGCTGGAGAAATGGCAAAAACAGCAAAAGCAATTGCGGAGCAACTTTAGAAGTTGTTTAAATTTTATTATTGAATTGATTTTGAGTGTCACACTCTTTTTTCGGCATCTTTGAAACGCTTTTTAACCTATTTTTACTATTTTTTTTGAGAATAGTCCACTATTAACTTCAAAAAAATAATAAAAATATTAAAAAAATCGCTCACTAATATGCTCGAAATAAAATTAAACAACTTCTTAAAAAAGTGAGAATGGTAATTTCAATTTACCAATTATAGTTGAGAAGGATGATGAAATTTATTTTTTTCTTCATCCTTTTTTTACATTACCCTGTAAAGGCAGGAATCTAATAGTAGTGAAAATTTTATTATCTCCATTTGAAATTGTATTTTTATCTGAAAATAGTATCTTTGTTTCAACAAAAGTTGCAAGAATGAAAAATATTGTCAAATATCTGATTATTTTTATTACCCCTTTTTTGATGGGGTCTTGTTTTGTATTGATACATGATGATTGTTACGATAGAGATGATTGTAACGAAGAATTGTATTTACCTGTTGAAGCTGTCGATTTAGGACTTTCTGTTGCTTGGGCCTCATCTAATGTAGGAGCAAAGGATTTGTTAGATCATGGAGATTATTTTGCATGGGGGGATACTATTGTTAAAGAAGAATATGTAAAAGAAAATTATTCGAACCGGTATAAAAAAGATATAGCTTCGTTAAAATTAGGAGGTAATTGGAGAATGCCAACGATTGATGAAGTGAATGAATTGATAGATAGATGCAAGGTCGTTTGGGTAAGTAAAGAAAATGTTGAAGGCGTTGAATTTAAGGCGAGGAATGGGAATAGTATTTTTTTTCCTAAGACAGGTTATAGAGAGTTACAAGATATATTTGCAGATGACATTCCAATGATTTGGATATATGCAACATGCAATGCAACCGAGGCTTACTCATTGGCATTAAAAAAGTCAGAAGATGATGAAGTTGAAGTGTTGATAAATTGTAAAGAACGTTATATTGGTATTCCTGTTCGTGCAGTTTGGGCTTATTAAGGTTGAATTTGTTTTTAAATAGGAAGAAATTAAGTGGTTCTAAAAACAAAATAACACTCGAAGTAGTATTATAAATAAAAAACGATGTCAGCAGAAAAAGATCGTGTAGAAAAAAGCAATAGTATGGAAGATGACTTTTCGGAGGATGTAGTAGCGTCTGTTGACTCTCTTATTCACGAAGTTACGATAGAAGAGATAACTCCCTATTCATTGGAAGAGGGGATGGATGACTATTTTACCCTGACAATGGGGTCTATAAATCGAATAAAATCGTATGCAAGGCCACTTTATACAATTGAGGGAATACCATCGAAGGAAGGAGTTGAGCGGGTAGATACTTTTCGACAACAAATGTGGTTTACTCCATTGATAGTTGTTTTATCATTTACGGTTGGAATGTTGTTGACAAGACGTTTTAAATTATATATTCAAGCTATTAAGACGTTTTTCTTTATGACCAATTCGAGTTCAAATTTCTCTAATACACGCATGGGATTATTCCAGTTTCATTTTCTAACGTTTTCTGTATCAGCAATATCTGTAACTCTTTTTTGTAGTTTTATTTTGGAGGATATGCTAAATTTTGTACCCCAATCATTTTTGCTCTCTTTTGTCAAACTTTTATGTGCGGTATTACTTTATGTGATGGTTAAATTAATATTGAATAGAATTGTTTGTTATGTATTTTTTAACCGGACATTATTAGATAATATAAATAAGCAATATTTGACGTTGATAACGATGTTTGGTTTTTCGTTATTTTTTGTGGATATCTTGGTTGCATACGGACCTGCAATTATGGTTCAAGGAGTGTTGTGGATTGGTATTTTAATTTGCTGTTTAGCAGTAATTCTCTATTTATATAAGATTTTTGAAATTTTTTTTACGGGGGTGACTTCATTATTTTATTTGATTTTGTATCTTTGCACCCTAGAAATTTTACCGACTGTAGTTTTTGTGTGGGGATTGATAATTTCAGTGTAAAAAAATTAGTAATTGTATAATGGTGAAAATTAAACGTATTTTAGTATCTCAGCCGAAACCTTCGTCAGAGAAATCACCATATTTTGATTTAGAGTCGAAATATGGAGTAAAAATAGACTTTAAGCCTTTTATTAAGGTCGAGCCGGTTCTATCAAAAGAATTTCGTCAACAAAAGGTCTCTATTTTAGAGCATACGGCTATCGTTTTTACAGCAAGAACTGCGGTAGATCATTTTTTTCGGTTATGTGGTGAATTGCGTGTGAATGTTCCTGAAACAATGAAGTATTTCTGTATTTCTGAGTCAGTAGCAAAATATTTGCAAAAATACATTCAGTATAGAAAAAGAAAAATTTTCTTTGGAGAAACGAATAAGTTGGAGGATTTGATGAAATATGTGAATAAACACATTGACGAAAAGTTTCTTGTTGCAGTGGCAGATGTTCATGATATAAACAAGGCTGTAGAAGAACAAAAAGATGATATTCTTTCTTTGATGGAAAAGGCCGGAGCAGATTTTACTCCTGCAGTTATGTATAAGACTGTAAGTACTGATTTTACAAAAGAACCGGATTTTAATTACGATATGTTGGTCTTCTTTAGTCCTTCCGGAATAGCTTCGTTATTTAAAAACTTCCCAGATTTTAAGCAAGGAGATATCAGTGTAGGTTGTTTAGGAGCGACAACTGCGAAAGCGGCAAAGGATGCAGGTTTGATTGTTAATGTTGAGGCTCCAACAGTTGAATTTCCTTCTATGCCGGCGGCAATTGATGCCTATTTAAAAGAGATTTTAAAGAAAAAATAATAAAATAAATATGGCCACACCAAAGCGAATGAAATATTTTCTTTGGTGTGGTTTCTTTTATGGAATTGCGTCGAAATACATTCCCCAAAAAAGAGCATCTCTGCGGTAAATTATTGGTAGATGCTCTATACGAAAGAGGAGAGGCTTTTTTTGTCTATCCTTTTCGGGTTATATATAGGATTGTTCCTCAAACACAAGAAGATGTCGCAGTGTTATGTATGGCTGGGGTTTCTAAAAGAAAATTAAAAAGGGCGGTTCATAGAAATTACGTAAAGAGACAAATTCGTGAGGCATATAGAAATAATAAACATGAGTTATGGGATATTGTGCGAAGTAGGGGTGCGCAACTTTACGTGTCATTTAATTTTATTGGGGAAAAATGTGAGAAGACATCTTTGATAGAACGCCAAATGAAAAAGTCTTTAAAAAAACTAGTGGAAATAATTCGTAAACAAGTAAATGAATAAAAAAGAATCCAATAGAACGATTTTATCCAAATTTTTTATTCGCATCGTATTGCTTCCGATAAAGTTTTATCGTTTAGTAATATCTCCGATGTTACCGCCTTCGTGTAGATATACACCTACATGCTCTGAATATGCGATGCATGCAATTGAAAAATATGGAGTTTTTAAGGGTGGGTACTTGGCTATTAAAAGAATTTTGCGATGTCACCCTTGGGGGGGGAGTGGGTATGATCCGGTTCCTTAAATAATTATTTGCAATGAAAATTATGGAAATCTGTCTGAATAAAATCAAATTGACTTTTTATATTTGCTTGATTGATAAAGCATTCGCTAAAGAATTAAAAATCTTTTCTTTTTTAAGTTAAAAAAATCGTTTAAAATTAGCGAAATATGGAATATATACATAAATTTGCATACTTTTATGAATAAATATTCGTATATATTTATTGATAGTAGAAAATGAAGAATAAGGTAAAACGAATCGCTGCAATAAAAGAGATTATTTCGACGACCGAAGTAGGCAGTCAAGAAGAGCTTCTTCAAAGTTTGGCGAAAGCCGGATTTGAATTGACGCAAGGAACTTTGTCGCGGGATATGAAACAATTGAAAGTTGTAAAGACAACTAATTCGTCAGGCATGTATGTGTATAAATTACCGGCACAACAGGAGTTAAGCGAAGAGGTTGTTAAGACAAGAACAACGCATGATTCGGTTTTAGTTTCTTTGGATTTTTCGTCTAATATAGTAGTTATTCATACGCGTCCGGGGTATGCGAGTAGTATGGCTTATGAGATTGATGTGCAGGCGAATGATGTAATTTTGGGGACAGTGGCCGGAGATGACACTATTATAGCAGTAAAGAGAGAAGAATTGTCACAACAGGATGTAATCGATGCTTTGTCTCGGTTTATTCCTTCATTGAAAAAATAAATTCAACGCTATTTTCACTCAGTGACTATGGAGCAAGAAATTGAAATTATGGTTGCCGATGAACGGCATATAGATTATGTAGAGGTTATCTTGGATACGATTGAAAAGGCGGCCAAGGTGAGAGGTACGGGTATTGCAAAGCGAGATCCGGAATATGTGAAGGATAAAATACGTGAAGGCAAGGCCGTAATTGCTCTCTGTGGAGATGAATTTGCCGGATTCAGTTATATCGAGACGTGGGAGAATAAAAAATATGTTACTACGTCGGGGTTGATTGTTCCGGAAAAGTTTAGAGGACGAGGGTTGGCAAGGCGAATTAAGCATACAACATTTACGTTGGCGCGTACTCGTTGGCCGGAGGCGAAGATATTTAGTTTGACCTCTGGTGCGGCAGTAATGAAGTTAAATACTGCGTTGGGGTATTTACCGGTTACCTTTGCAGATCTGACAGAAGACGAAACGTTTTGGAAAGGATGTAAAGGATGCGTAAATTATGATATTTTGCAAAGAACAGGACGTCGTTATTGTATTTGTACGGGAATGTTATTTGATCCGCATGAACCTTTAAGTTTGGAAATGGCGGAGAGAGAGTTAGCTAAAGATCCGAATATTAAAATATAATTTCAAAATGGCTAAAAAGAAAGTTGTTGTCGCTTTTAGTGGAGGTTTGGATACCTCTTTCACTGTAATGTATTTAGCTAAAGAAAAGGGCTATGAAGTGTATGCTGCTTGTGCAAATACCGGTGGTTTCAGTGAAGAGCAATTAAAGCAAAACGAAGAGAATGCTTATAAGTTGGGTGCGGTAAAGTATGTGACTTTAGATGTTACTCAAGAGTATTATGAGAAGAGTTTGAAGTATATGGTGTATGGTAATGTGCTACGTAATGGTACTTATCCAATTTCTGTTTCTTCTGAACGTATTTTCCAAGGTATGGCAATAGCTCGTTACGCTAATGAAATTGGTGCTGATGCTATTGCTCATGGTTCTACTGGAGCCGGGAATGATCAAGTTCGCTTTGATATGACCTTTTTAGTGATGTCTCCTGGTATTGAGATTATTACTCTTACTCGAGATATGACTTTGACAAGACAATATGAAATTGATTATTTGAATAATAATGGTTTTTCTGCTGATTGGACAAAGTTGAAATACTCTTATAATGTCGGAATTTGGGGTACTTCTATTTGTGGTGGAGAAATCTTGGATTCTCGTGAGGGCTTACCGGAATCTGCTTATTTAAAGCAAGTGACAAAAAATGGTTCTGAATTGCTGAAATTAGGCTTCAAAAATGGTGAAATCTGTTCGGTAAATGGAGAGGAGTTTGAAGATAAAATTGCGTGTATTCAAAAAATTGAAGAGATTGGTGCAGCTTATGGAATAGGACGTGATATGCATGTGGGTGACACAATTATTGGTATAAAAGGGCGTGTTGGATTTGAAGCTGCAGCTCCTATGTTGATTATTGGTGCTCATCGTTTTTTGGAGAAATATACATTGTCTAAATGGCAACAATATTGGAAAGATCAGGTGGCAAATTGGTATGGGATGTTTTTGCATGAATCTCAATACCTTGAGCCGGTGATGAGAGATATTGAGGCTATGTTAGAGTCTTCTCAGAGAAATGTGAACGGCGAGGTTACATTAGAATTGAGACCTTTGTCATTTTCTACCGTGGGTGTTGACTCTCCAGATGATTTGGTTAAATCTAAGTTTGGTGAATATGGAGAGATAAACAAAGGTTGGACATCTGAGGATGCGAAGGGATTTATAAAAGTTACTTCTACTCCGTTGCGTGTCTATTATGCGAATCATAAAGAAGAGGGGGAGAATATATAAGAATTGTTGATTTTTGAACGATTCTTAATAAGTTCATTTTTCATAGTGTTTGTTTATTTTGTTTGAGGAGTAGCCCTTAGGGGTTGCTTCTCTTTTTTTTTGCAAAAATTTTGAATTCGGTCAACCACAGTTCTTGCGAATCAAAAAAAACTTATAAGTCAAAAAAAATCCCTCCATAATCATTTGAAAATAGAGGGACGTATTGAAACCTGTAAAATGTAATATATTGAATTATAGGTCTTCAGCTGTGACATTGGGTGGTAAAAAGCAATTGATGTCTTTCCCGTATCTCAATAAATCTCTTACAACAGTAGAACTGATAAAGGAATGTTGAGGTTCTGTAAATAACAATATGGTATCAATTCCGGAGATTCTTCGATTAGCATCTGCAATTGTTTTTTCATACTCAAAATCTGCAATAGAACGAATCCCCCTAAGTATAATTGTTGCCCCAATTTCTTTCGCAAAATCGACAGTCAATGAGTCATAACTTTCCACCTTGATATTGGGGTTGTTTATGAATGATTTTTGAATAATCATTTTTCTTTTTTCAATAGAAAATAGAGATTTTTTTGCATCATTTACTCCAATTGCAATTACCACCTCATCAACAAAGTTTAAGGCTCTTTGTACTATTGAATAGTGACCCACGGTAAATGGGTCGAAACTTCCCGGGAAGATTGCTATCTTTTTCATTGTTTAATGTTTTTTGCAAAGGTAATATTATTCTTCAACCCAAAGCAAGTTTTCCATGATAAAGTCGGATTTAAATATCCCATTATTAGAGAGAGCCAAAAATTCACCATTTATTATCATGTCCCCTGTTGAGATAAATCGCTTGGCTTCTCTCAAACAATGTTCGACAATTTTGAGACTATAATTCTCTTTTAATAGATTCAAATTCATACCTCTAATTGTTCGTAACGAAGTTATTACAAAATCATTATACTTGGTATTATTATCAATAGATTCTAACTCAAAGTAAGCTTTTTTTTCTTTGCGATTCTGTAAGTATAATCGACTATTGGAAATGTTCCATTTGCGAATTTTTCCATTGTATGAGTGGGCAGATGGACCAACTCCAAGATATGGAGTTTCGTTCCAATAAGACGAATTATGTTTTGATTCCATGCCTGGGATGGCAAAATTGGATATCTCATATTGTAAGATGTTGGCATTTGTTAGTTTTTGTACCAATAGTTTGTACTGATCAATACTTTCTTCTTCATTTAACTCTTTTATCTCCCCTTTATCTCTTTGTTTAGTAATCTTGGCACCTTCCTCAAAGGTTAGATGATAAGCAGAAATATGAGGACATTTGAGTGAAATCGCAATGTCTAAATTTACATTCCACTCTTCCATTGTTTGTGAGGGAATGCCATAAATTAGGTCTATGCTAATATTATTTAAACCTTTATCTTGACAAAGTTTTACTGCATCTATAGCTTGTTGGGCAGAATGTCTTCTATTGAATAGTCGTAAATCATTATTATTAAAACTTTGTACTCCGATGCTTAAACGATTGATAGGAAGTTGTGTTATCTCGGCTATTTTTTCTTTGTTTAAATCGTCAGGATTGGCTTCGAGAGTAACCTCATGTAGATCTAATACAAAATTTTTCTCAATGGTGTCAAAAATAGTTTTTAGTTCTTCTAATGAAAGAAGAGAGGGGGTGCCCCCCCCGAAATAGATAGTTTTGATATTCTCGTTGTGAATAAAAAAATTTTTCTGTTCTTTAATCTCTTGACAAATGTTAGAAATAATCTCTTCCCTATTTCCTAAGAAAGTAGATGAGTAGAAGTCGCAATACGAACATCGACTTTTACAAAATGGGATATGAATATAAATACCTGCCATGACTGCAAAAGTAACTCTAAAAAAAGAGAAAAACTAACAAAATTAAAGAGTAGATTTACAAAATGACTAGAATATCTGTCTAAAACCCTAGCGAATAACAAAATTTTAAGAAAATTTCAAACTAGGTCTTAAATTTATTCATTATTTTTGCAGTCGTTTGGGAAATTATAAAATAATGGGACGATTTTTACGTTTCCTAAACGTATAATGTTTAAAATTCTGTAATGCAATATAAAAAAAGATTGAAAATTTGTCTTCCAATTGTGTTGATGTTGTGCTGTTGGTTAAGCAGTATGACTGCTCAGACTCGTTATTTTGGAGAATTGGGGATTTTAGGAGGAGGCTCTTTTTATAATGGAGATGCTAACTCAACAAAGGTTTTCCTGGAACCTCATTTAGCATTTGGAGGTTTGTTAAGAATTAATTTGACAAACAGAGGAGTGTTGAAGATTAATGTTATTCGGGGTGCAGTTTCCGGAGATTCTCGGAATATGGACAATGCGTTGCCTGGGGGAGTTTTTGCAGAGTTTGAAAGAGAATTTTGGGACGTAGGGTTACATTTTGAACACAATTTCTTCAAGTATGGGATTAGAACATGGGATAGAGAGGTAAAGCGACATACACCTTATATTTTATTGGGTCCCGGCATAACAATATATGATGAGTGGAGAGGTACTGAGTTGACATTTAATTTTACGTACGGAGTTGGATATAAATTTAAGTTCGGAAAACGATTTAATTTAGGCTTAGAATGGTCTATGCATAAATTGTTTATAGATGATTTTGATGTCACTAATAAAGACAATAAGATATTAGATGATCCGTATCAGATGGGATATTCATGGATAAAAAATAATGATTATTATTCCACTGTGTTTTTATTTTTAAGTGTTGATTTGATTCGGAAGAAGAGTAAATGTAACGTTTTGCAATTTTGATTATGAGTTATAAAGAGCAAATAAATATAGAAAGAGTTCCCGAACATGTAGCTGTTATCATGGACGGAAACGGTAGATGGGCAAAAAAACAGGGCCAAGAACGAATTTTTGGTCATCATAATGGAGTAGATTCCGTAGATAAAATAACGGAAGCTGCGGGAGAGATAGGAGTGAAATATTTGACGCTATATGCTTTTTCTACAGAAAATTGGAATCGTCCAGAGAGCGAAGTGATGGGTTTGATGGAGATTCTGTCCGCAGCTCTCAAAAACAACATCGGTAAGATGATGAAAAACAATGTTCGTTTATTGATGATAGGAGACCGCTCTCGTTTATCTGAAGTAACGCTGAAAAATATGGAAGAAGCAGAGGATTTAACTAAAAACAATACAGGCTTAACGCTTGTTTTGGCTATTAGTTACTCTTCTCGGTGGGAGATTGTTGACGCAGTAAAACAAATAGCTCAAAAAGTTAAAAAAGGAGAATTAGATGAAAATGCTATCGATGAAAATATATTCTCAAATCATTTGTCAACTCGAACTATTCCAGATCCGGATTTATTGATAAGAACGAGTGGCGAGTTGAGAATTAGTAATTTTTTAATGTGGCAATTGTCATATTCAGAATTGTATTTTACAGATGTTTGTTGGCCGGAATTCAAAAAAGAGGAATTCTTTCAAGCAATTGTAGATTATCAAATGAGAGAGAGACGATTTGGAAAGACAAGTGAACAAGTGTCATAAATTTTTAATATATGCGAAATAAACTTCTTTTCTTCTTTATGTTCCCTTTGTGGATCATGGGACAAACTGCATTGGCGAATGTTGTTGCTTTGCCTATGGATACTGCCAAGCAGCAAGCTGAGTGGTTACAGGAAGAAGAAAATACGACAATAGAGAATGGAGAAAAAAGTCAGTCTGCCGATAATGCTGAGGGTGGATATGTTCCAACTATATCTTATACAGATATTCCAAGAGAGTATGAGATTGCAGACGTGACTGTGACCGGTGCAAATAATTATGATAAATCAGTGATAATTGGTTATTCTGGTTTAAGTAAAGGTCAGAAAATTAAGGTGCCAGGAGATCAAATCAGTCAGGCTATTAAAAAATTTTGGAAGCAAGGGCTCTTTTCAGATGTTGAAATTTCGGCATCAAAGATTGATGGTCAAAAAATCTGGTTGAATATTGCTTTAAAAACGCGAGAACGTATTTCTGATATAGTTTTGCGCGGAGTTAAAGACAAGGATAAGGAAGATATGTTGAGTGCGATGGAGATGAAGAAGGGAGGTCAGTTGACTCCGAATTTAATAGCTCGTACAAAAGCTGCAATAAAGCGTCATTTGGCTGGTGAAGGTTACAGAAATGCCGATGTGAATATTTGGGTAAAAAATGATCCCTCAGCTCAAGGTTCCGTTATCGTAAATATTGGTGTTGACAGAAAGGAGAAGGTTCGAGTAAACCATATATATATTACCGGAAACTCTCAAATGGAAGAGAAGAAGATTAAGCGTGCTATGAAAAAGACAAAGGAGCGCGGTAAATTGGTAAATATCTTTAAATCGAAGAAATTTATTGAAGAAGAATATAAGAATGATAAAAATTTGGCGATAGAAAAGTTTAATGAATACGGGTTTAGAGATGCTGTTTTGGTAAGCGATAGTATTGTTCCTGTAGAGGATAATCGTGTAGATATTTATATGACTTTTGAAGAGGGAAAAAAATACTTCTTTAGGGATATTACGTGGGTAGGAAATACTGTGTACCCTAATGATGTACTTTCATTAGCGTTAGGTATCAAAAAAGGAGATGTTTACAATAATAAGTTGTTGAACGATAGGTTGTTTGTTGACGAAGATGCGATGTCGAATTTGTATTTGGATCACGGGTATCTATTTTTCAATGTAGATCCTGTAGAGGTAAATGTTGACGGCGATTCTATAGATATTGAATTAAGGATTTACGAAGGAAGGCAAGCGGTTATTAATAATGTCGTAATTAGCGGTAATGATGCTATTTATGAACATGTGATACGAAGAGAATTACGGACAAAGCCGGGACAACTATTTAGTAAATCGGATTTGCAGCGCTCTGCACGAGAGTTAGCGGCTACAGGTCATTTTAATCCGGAAACAATGGACATAAGACCAGAACCGGATCCGGAGAATGGTACAGTTGACATTATATATAATTTGGAGCAAAAGAAAAATGATCAGGTAGAGTTGTCTTTTGGATGGGGGCAAACCGGTGTAACAGGTTCCTTAGGATTGAAGTTTACCAATTTCTCTATGAGAAATATTTTCAATAAAGAGGCATATCATCCTCTTCCTCAGGGAGATGGACAGAGTTTATCCTTATCGTTCTCAACTAATGCTCGTTATTATACGTCGGCAAGTATTTCATTTATAGAACCTTGGTTGGGAGGAACCAGTCCGACTACATTGTCGGCATCTTTGTACTGGTCTAAACAATCCGGTGTAAATAGTCAATATTACTCGGAGAACTATTATAACAGTCTGTATTATGATGATTATTCGTATAGTTATGCGTCAGCGGCTGATCCGGATAAGTTCATTATGACGTTTGGAGGATCTTTGGGAATCGGAAAGAGATTAAATTGGCCGGATGATTATTTTTCAATCTACGGTGAGTTGTCATTCCGTCATTACTCATTGCAAAATTGGGTTTATTTGGATTTATCAGACGGAAAAGCAAATAATTTAAGTTTATCTGCGACCTGGAGTAGAAATTCCTTGGATAATCCATATTATACCCGCAGGGGGTCTAAATTTTCTTTAATGGTGCAAGCCACTCCACCTTACTCGTTGTTTAAGGATAATTCGAGGGTAGATGAATTGGTAACGAAATTTAGAAATGGAGATGCAAAGGAGGAGTATAGAGGATTGAGTGCAGATGAGTATTCAGAGATGCAGGAAGAGTTATATAAATGGGTAGAGTATTACAAGGTTGAATTTAAGGCTCAAACATTCACTCCATTGTCAAGTAACCAAAAGTTGGTATTGATGACAAGAGCCGAGTATGGGTTCTTAGGCTATTACAATAAAAATAGACGTTCTCCATTTGAAAGATATTATGTAGGAGGAGATGGTATGACAGGATATAGTAGTACCTATTCAACAACGGCAGTGAAACTAAGAGGATATGGAAACGGGTCGTTGACTCCTGAGGATCCGGTAACGGGGAGAGATGCAGGAAATATTTACACGAGATTATCATTAGAGTTAAGATATCCGTTAATGTTGGAAACAACAACAACAATTTATTTGTTAGCATTTGCGGATGCAGGAAATGCTTGGAGCGAATTTAATGATTTTAATCCGTTTGATTTGAAGAGATCGTTAGGAGTTGGTGTGAGGGTATTTTTGCCTATGTTAGGGTTGATTGGAGTTGATTGGGGATACGGATTTGACGACCCTTATCATGTAGGTGAGGGAGGAAGTAATTTCCATTTTGTTATTGGTCAAGAATTCTAAAAAAAATAGTAAGTTATGAAGAAAATTTTAATTTTAACCGTAATGTTGTTTGGATGGGTTACATTCTCATCTGCACAAAAAATAGCGATAGTAGATATGTCATATCTTTTGAAGAATATTCCTATGTATGAGTCTGCTAATGAGCAATTAAAGCAAATTTCACAAAAATGGCAAAAAGAGGTTGATGCATTAAATGAAGAGGCCGAACTTTTGTATAAAAATTACCAGACAGAATCGGTTTTTCTTTCTGATGAAATGAAACGAAAGAAAGAAAATGAAATTGTTGCAAAAGAGAAGCAAGCAAGTGATTTGAAACGTACATATTTTGGACCAGATGGAGAGTATTACAAAAAACGTGAAAGTTTGATGAAACCTATTCAAGACGAGGTTTATGTAGCCGTGAAAGATATTGCAGATACGAAAGGCTATCAAGTTGTTTTGGATAAATCCAGCAGTCAGAATTTGATCTATTTTTCAGTGAAAGTTGATATTAGTGATGAGGTATTGGAAAAATTAGGATATTCGAAATAATTGTTATATTTGTAGTTGTTGAACGTTTAATTAATTAGATAGAAAATGAAAAAATTAGTGTATGGATTGCTTTTTGCAATCATTCCGGTTGTGACTTATGCTCAGAATACCCAAGTTAAATTGGGCTATTTGGACGTGCAAACATTGTTTATGGCTATGCCCGAAGCAGTGCAGATTGATTCTACTTTGAAGAAATTGGTTGCGCAGCACGAAAGTGAAGTTAAGAGAATGGAGGATGAATATACGCGTAAGTTGGTTGAATTCAAAGAGGGTGAAGCAACTTGGGATGAAACCATAAAGAATAATAGAATGGAAGAGTTGCAAACTTTGCAAACAAAAATGCAAAATTATTATCAACAAGCTCAAATGATGTTGCAACAAAAACAAGAACAATTACAAGCTCCGGTAAGAGAGAAACTTCGCAAAACAATTGAAGAAGTAGGAGCTGAAAATGGATTCTTGTACATCTATGACTTAAACGTGTTATTGTACAAATCACCGGATGCAATTGATGTAACTCCGATGATGAAGAAGAAATTGAATATTAAATAATTCTGTTTTATTCAAAAGCTGTTTAAATTTTATCTAAATTGATTTTGAGTTTTGTTAAATTCTCAGATTGGTTGTAGATAATATTTGAGCAGCTTTTGTGAATTATTTCGATCAGAGTATTTTTATATCTATTTATATGGCATTATATCCGATGAAATTAGGTCCAATCGGTGTCTTTGATTCCGGTTATGGAGGATTAACAATTTTGGAAAAAATCCGAAAGTTAATGCCTCAATACGACTATGTTTATTTGGGAGATAATGCGAGGACTCCGTACGGAACACGTTCATTTGATGTAGTGTACGAATTTACGCGTCAATCCGTAGAAAAATTGTTTAGTTTAGGTTGTCCTTTGGTTATATTAGGCTGCAATACAGCATCCGCAAAGGCTTTAAAAAGTATCCAACAAAATGATTTACCCCAATGGAATCCGGAAAAAAGGGTCTTAGGGGTTATTCGTCCCACTGTTGAAGCCATAGGTAAGGTTACCCGTACGGGTCACGTTGGAGTGTTAGGGACGGTAGGGACAATTCAGTCATTATCATATCCGATAGAGATAGCCAAATTATTCCCAGATATAGTGGTATCAGGTCAAGCTTGTCCTTTATGGGTCCCTTTAGTCGAGAATGGGGAGTATGATTCAGAAGGAGCAGATTACTTCGTTAAAAAGTATATAGCAGAGTTAATAGAAAAAGATCCAGAAATAGATACGCTTATTTTAGGATGTACCCACTATCCATTGTTGTTGCCTAAGATAAAAAAGTTCTTACCGCAGAATGTAAATGTAGTTTCACAAGGAATTATTGTTGCCGATTGTCTAAAAGATTATTTAAATAGGCATAAAAAATTAGAGACAAATATAACAAGAGGAGGTTCATGCCTTTTCTACACAACAGAATCTGTTGAGAAATTCCAAAAGTCTGCAGAAATATTTTTGAATGAAAACGTTGTGGTAGAGCATATTAAATTAAGTTCAACTAATATGTAAACAAATTGCTATAATTATATTTTGCAATACAACCAACTAAACAAAAAGATTCTTTTATCGGCCTAAATACAATTATAGAAATCGCTTTTATTCTCCAAAATTCAAATCATTATTAATATCACTATATATTTTAAACAATAGTAGAGTTATTATTCGCTGAAAATACTTAACTTTGTGAGTTAAAATAAAATAATAAAGATGGAGATTCAAAAAATCAGGAACGTGGCAATCATTGCCCATGTCGATCATGGTAAGACTACATTAGTGGATAAAATGTTGTTGGCTGGTAAATTGTTCAAGGAACATGAAAAACCGGGGACATTAATGTTGGATAACAATGATTTGGAGCGCGAGAGAGGAATAACAATAGTGTCAAAAAATGTTTCAATTCGTTATAAAGATTATAAGATAAACATTATAGATACTCCGGGTCACTCCGATTTTGGAGGGGAGGTTGAGCGAGTGTTAAATATGGCAGATGGAGTTTTACTGTTAGTAGATGCCTTTGAAGGACCAATGCCGCAAACTCGTTTCGTTTTACAAAAGGCTTTGCAGTTGGGCTTAAAACCAATTGTTGTGATTAATAAAGTTGATAAACCGAATTGTCGTCCGGATGAGGTTCAGGAAGAAGTATTTGATTTGATGTTCAACTTGGATGCTACCGAGGAACAATTGGATTTTCCAACAATCTATGGTTCTGCAAAGAATAACTGGATGTCGGACGATTGGAATGTTCCAAGAGAGAATGATATAACACCGGTGTTGGATGCGATTATTAAACATATACCTGAGCCAAGGATATTGACCGGAACGCCACAAATGTTGATTACATCATTAGATTTTTCTTCCTATGTGGGTCGAATTGCCATTGGACGAATTCATAGAGGTTCATTGTCAGAATCGCAGGATTTATCGTTGGTTAAGCGCGATGGTTCTGTTAAGAAAGTTCGTATTAAAGAACTTAGGGTCTTTGAAGGATTTGGACAAGCATGTGTTAGGGAGGCTAATTGTGGCGAATTATGCGCATTGGTTGGAATCGAGGGGTTTGATATTGGAGATACTATCTGTGATTTAGAGAATCCAGAGCCGTTGCCTCCTATAGCAATTGATGAACCGACTATGAGTATGGTTTTTGCGGTTAATGACTCTCCATTCTTTGGTAAAGAAGGTAAATTTGTAACCTCACGACATATAAATGACCGTTTGGTAAAGGAGTTGGATCGCAACTTGGCATTAAAAGTAGAAAAAGACCCTACTTCAGATAAATGGACGGTTTTTGGTAGAGGAGTACTTCATTTATCCGTATTGATAGAGACAATGCGTCGAGAAGGATATGAATTGCAAGTGGGTCAACCCCAAGTGATTTTTAAAGATATTGATGGGGAAAGATGTGAACCAATGGAGCAATTAACAATAGATTTGCCGGATGAGGTATCAGGTAAAGTTATTGAGATGGTAGCAGTACGAAAAGGAGACATGGTTTCTATGGAACGTAAAGGGGATCGCGTTCATTTGGAATTTGTAATTCCTTCTCGAGGAATTATCGGTTTACGAACAAATGTTTTAACCGCAACAGCTGGCGAAGCAGTTATGGCTCATCGCTTTTTAGAGTATCAACCCTACAAAGGAGAGATAGAGAGAAGAACGAATGGTGCATTAATAGCCATGGAGTCAGGTACAGCATTTGCTTATGCTCTAGATAAGTTGCAGGATAGAGGAAAGTTTTTTATAAATCCGCAAGATGAAGTTTATGCAGGACAAGTTGTAGGAGAGCATTGTAAAGATAATGACATTGTAGTAAATGTAACAAAATCTAAGCAATTGACCAATATGCGCTCTAAGAGTTCAGACGACAAAGCTCGTATTATACCCCCTATCATTTTTTCGTTGGAAGAGGCGTTGGAGTACATTAGAGAAGATGAGTATGTGGAGGTAACTCCGGATTCCATTAGACTTCGTAAAATATTGTTGGATGAGAACGAGAGGAAGAGAGCAAGTAGGGTGTGATGGGGCGAATTTCATTTGTGTTATGGAAGATGATTTTAGCAAAAAGGGACTGAACGAATAAAAATGAGAATTGTCGAAGTGGATGTTTTGTATTGGGCAAGTATTTGAAGAGAATCGTAATTTCAATCATTTCAGTAGATGTCTTTCTTTTACTCTTAGTTCTGTTGTTTATAGTTGCCATGTTTCTATATACTTTTTATTCCTTATTAGAAGATTGGAATTTTGGAAGTTTATAGTATTTTTGCATAAAAAAGTATCTGTAACGTTATTTTAGGACGGATTGTATCTGAAGAATTATTTAGAAAGATTATGCAAGCGATTATATTAGCAGCAGGAATGGGTAAACGCCTAGGTGATTTAACTAAAGGCAACACCAAGTGTATGATTGAGGTGGGCGGAGAAACACTCATCAGTCGTCTATTGCGGCAATTAGACAGTCTTCATTTATCTCGTATTGTACTAGTTGTTGGGTATAAGTCTAGTGAACTAAAAAAACACCTCTCTTCTTTGGTTATAAAAACACCTTTCGAATTTGTTGAAAATACGGTGTATGATAAAACTAATAATATCTATTCCTTGTATTTAGCAAAGAAATATCTTACAGAAGAAGACACTTTGCTTTTCGAGTCTGATTTGATAATGGAGGATGTTGTTATTGAAAAATTGTTGCATCACCCTTATCCTGATTTGGCATTGGTAGACAAATATGAAAGTTGGATGGATGGTACCGTGGTTACTATTGACAATAAAAATCGCATCCAACGGTTCATTCCTAATAGTCAATTTAAGTATGAAGATATTCCGTTCTACTATAAAACTGTGAACGTATATAAGTTCTCTCAGCAATTTTCATCCAAAATGTATGTCCCTTTTCTGGAGGCATATTGTACTGCATTAGGTAAAAACGAATACTATGAACAAGTACTTCGTGTGATTACAATGTTAGATGGTTCAAGCATACGGGCATTGCCTTTAACAGGAGAACAATGGTATGAAATTGACGATATCCAAGATTTGGATATTGCGGAGTCAATATTTACAGATCATCAGTATGATTTGTTGTGTTCTCGCTATGGAGGATACTGGCGTTATCCCCACATGTTAGATTTTTGCTATTTAGTTAATCCTTATTTCCCAAATCAGCGTTTACGAGAAGAACTTGCCTCAAGTTTTCAAAGGATACTTACTGAGTATCCTTCTGGACAACGTGTTAATAGTCTTCTCGCAGCCAAGGATTTTTCAGTTAAGCAAGATTATGTGACTGTAGGCAATGGAGCTGCAGAATTGATTAAGGTCTTATTTGAACAAATCCAAGGGAAGGTTGGCATAGTACGTCCAACATTTGAGGAATATCCTAATCGTTTAAATATAGAGCAAGTAGTCGATTATCGAGCGAAAATGCCTGAATTTTCTTATTCTGCAGATGATTTAATGACATATTTCGAAGATAAAAAAATATCTTCCTTAGTTTTGGTTAATCCTGATAATCCTACAGGTAATTATATCCCGTACAAAGATTGTTTGCGTCTTGCTCAGTGGTGTGAAGAGCGTGACATTATGTTTATATTAGATGAAAGTTTCATCGATTTTTCGTGCGAGCACACAACTTTTATTTGTAATGATGTTTTGGAGCAATTCGGTTGTTTAGTGGTAATCAAAAGTATTTCAAAATCATATGGAGTCCCTGGCTTGCGATTGGGGATATTGGCCTCGTCAAATGCTGAGTTAATGACTAATATCCGTCGTTCAGTTTCCATTTGGAATATAAACTCCTTTGCAGAGTTTTTCTTGCAAATATTGGGCAAATATGAACGTTGTTACCAACAAGCAATGGAGGATTTTCGTGCAGAACGAAACCGATTTCAGAAAGAGTTGTCTGCTATTAATTTTTTGCGTGTCATTCCTTCTGAAGCGAATTATTTCCTTTGTGAAGTTCTGAATCCTTACACACCTCGAGAGTTAGCAGTGCAATTGCTTAAGCAACATAATATACTTATCAAAGATTGCTCTTCTAAGTGCGACGGAGCATATATCCGCATTGCAGTTCGTGGTACTCATGATAATAATAAACTTGTTGAAGCTCTTAGATTAAATTTATGAAGGAAATAAGTAAGATCTGCATATGTGGAGGCGGTGGCCTAGGGCACACATGTTCTGCTATACTATCTTCGCATCAAGGGATTGAGGTAATGATGTACACTCAACATCCAGAAAGCTGGGAAGAAAAATTTATTGTAAATGATTTAAATGGAAAACAGTACGAAGGACATATAGTTAAGTTTAGCGATCAAGCTCAAGATGTTGTTCCTTTGGCAGACTTGGTTTTATTATGTCTCCCAGCCTATTTAGTTGAATCGACTCTTTTGACTATAAAGCCATTTCTATCACCTAAAACCATTGTTGGTTCGGTCGTTGGTAATACTGGTTTTTTCTTATTTGCGCATGAAATCTTTGCGAATAATCCGCCTGGCTTGTTTGCATTTCAACGTGTGCCGTATATATCAAGAGTGATCGAATATGGTAAAAAGGCTTCGCTTCTTGGTTATAAAAATGAATTATTGATGGCAGTTGAAAATATTCCTGATTCCATGGAATTTTGTAAAACAGTCAGTTCTTTATTTTATACTCCAACAAAATTAGTTGATTCTTTTTATGAAGTAACACTTAGTAATAGCAATCCGATCTTACATACAAGTCGTTTGTATAGTATGTGGGGAGATTGGCAAGGAGAAACGTATCATAAAAATCCTTTGTTTTATCAAGAGTGGACGGATGATGCGTCTCAAATTCTTTTAGAAAT
The DNA here is from genome assembly GCA_015061185.1 of Bacteroidales bacterium. Classification (GTDB taxonomy): domain Bacteria; phylum Bacteroidota; class Bacteroidia; order Bacteroidales; family Paludibacteraceae; genus UBA1181. The sequence continues at coordinate 48,919 of SUWZ01000008.1, read as the reverse complement.
GGACGATGAGTTTTTTGTGTTGTTAGATATACTTGGTGTTTCTAAAAAATATATACATACGGTATTAGAGCATTACGAAGTTTATGATGCTACATCGTTGACAAAAAAATTAAGAAGTATTCGCGCATTTGCAACTATTCAGTCTCCGATGAAACATACTCCGGAGGGCTGGTTACCTGATACTACAAGTAGATATTTTACTGAAGATTTTTTATTTGGACTTAGATTTATTTATGAGATAGCGCATTGTAACAATGTATTTTGTCCGATGATTGATAAAGTGTACCATTGGGGAATGGTTTTACTGACTAAATCTAAATGTTTCTGAAAATATTATATTTTGTTGAATTTTAAATAATGTATATATGAGAGATATATTGGTAAAAATAGCTTTAAAATTGGGAATTTATAAAAAAATAGTTGAGTGTGTCAACCGAATTAAGTTTGAGATACAGTCACGTCGTATACGTAAGAATGGGTTGCAAATGCTGGATGCTGCAAATAAAGTGTTTTGTCAGATGCATGTACAGGCATTTCTTACGTATGGAGTATTGCTTGGGGCATATCGTGACAAAGGTTTTATTTCTTACGATCCAGATATTGATTTGGGTTTGCTTGCAGATGAAGTCCCAGAGAATCTACATGAGAAAATGACCGAAGCGGGTTTTCAATTATGCCGTCAATGCGTATTTTCTGATGGAAAAGTATTCGAAGAAACTTATTTTTATAAAAAATTGCAATTAGATATTTTTTATTATTTTCAAGAAGGAGACGACTATTATAGTATAATAGCTCGAAAGCATGAGTTCAAAGAGTGGAAAGAGGCTAATGCTACAGATGGTTTTCCCTGCGATCGCAGTTATGTTCCTGTGTCTGATTTTGAATTGCGGGATTTTTTAGGACTAAAGGTTTATATGCCTGTAAAAACTGATGAGTGGTTGCGTGCAATATATTCTGATTCATATATGACACCAATCAAAAATTGGAATGCCAAAGATTACAGAACCCGTATAGTTCATACTAAAGACAGGAGTTATAGAAAATTATACTAAAAGCGTATCAGATCGTGCTTGAAAATCATACCTTGTCAAGTCGGTTAAAACAGGTTTTAAATATTCTCAATCAATAGTATTTTTATGACAAAACTTCTTTTTATATGGTATAAGCGTTCAAAGGGCATATTGGAGGGGGGAGGTCAATGCTCTATGCGCAATTTTAATTCGCTTTGTGAAATTGTAGGTGCAGATAATATTGTTTCGTTTTATGTTCATGATGAGTATAAAGAGAAGTCCATATTAGATTATTTGTGCGGAGCTGTATTTTTCTTGTTTAATTATTTTTATGGATTGTCGCCAAGGCGCTTAAGGAAATTATTGGAAGATGCGTATCAATATGACTATATTTTTATTGATAGAAGCGTTTTTGGGTTGATTGCTAAGAAATTAAAGTTAAGTGGATATAATGGGAAAGTTATCACCCATTTCCATAATGTAGAATCGGTCTATTTTGATGCGTTGCTACCTAAATGGTTACCGGGTAGGTCTGTTTTACTTCATGCTGTAAATAAAAATGATGAATATGCATGTAGATATTCAGATGAAATTATAGTTCTAAATAACAGAGATAAAAGTATATTATGTCAAAAATATGCTCCATCCTGTCGAATAACGTCTATTCCTATTGCTTTGTCAGATAGATTTGACGAAGAGCAAATTAATGTAGTGCAGACTCGAAAATGTCCGATATGTTTATTTTTTGGGAGTTATTTCACTCCCAATAATCAAGGTATCCTGTGGTTTGTAGACAATGTCTTACCTCATGTAAATATTGAAATGAAGATTGTTGGCAAGGGAATGGATAAACTAAAGGCTGATTCTCCTAAATTACAATCTATTGATGTTGTTAGTGATGCTCCTGATTTGTCCCCTTACTTAAATGAGGCTGATATTATTGTGTTGCCGATATTTTCCGGAAGTGGAATGAAAGTTAAGACTTGCGAAGCTTTGATGTATGGAAAAAATATTTTAGGAACTAAAGAGGCTTTTGAAGGATATGATCTCGATTTTCAGAAGTTGGGAGGACTCTGTAATAATGCTGAAGAATTTATTATGAGGATAAATGATTTTGTAGATAATCCGCGTCCTCATTTTAATACCTATGCTCGTCAAATGTTTGTGAAAAATTATTCACATGAAGCTGTAAAGCAATTGTTTGTAGATTTTCTAAAATAATTTTATATTTTTGTTCGTTAATTATAGGTTAATTAAGTTTTTTATTTAATGAAAATTAGTTCTTTACGTATAAAATTTTTTTGTCGTTCGTTTGACTTGCGTCTATACCTTTTATCTAAAGGCTTGTATGAGTCTTTGGGATATGAATGTGTACGTTTAACAGATCAATCCGCTGATGGTTATTTTTATACTATGCTTAAGGATAATAGTTGTGATATAGCAATTAATGTGGATGAGGATTGTTTCATAACTAATCCAGATGCTGTTCTTTCGTTAGTAGAGTACGTAATAGAAAATGGAATTGCTAATGCGGGGTGTCCGGATGGAGGTGGAGCTGTTCCTCGAGGTGCAAATCCGATTGTTACTAATCCTTTTTTTAATATTTTTGATCTGAGAATTTTAAGAGAAAAGTTTTCAGTAAATAATGTCAAGACTTTTGACTATCTAATGCATAAAACTGAGATGATAGAGACTTTCCCAAAAGAAATGCTTTATGAGGGTCGTAAATTTAATTTTGATAGAATTGATTATGAACCTTATTACCCCTTTTTCTTGTGGCAGGCTAATAACACAAAAACTTTGTATTTACATTCAAAACGTCATCAAGATGGTTGGACAACAATGTTGTATAATCATAAGGGGGAGGAGATGTGCCGTCATACTTGGTTGGCTCGGTTTTATTCTGTTCCTTCATTTTTAGTAAAATATTGGCAAGCAAATGCAGGAAAACAGAAGCAAAGGATTGATTCTGTTATAAATGAATCGTATGCAATTAGGAAGTTAGAAAAGCCTAAATTTGGATTTGGGGATAAATTTTCTTTTTTTATAGATAAGATTATTAGGTGGATGATAAAAATTCCTCAAAGGGTGGCTGGGTGGCCAAAAAAAATCAAAAAGAAAATTGTCGCAAAACAAAAATAGATAACCCATTAAATAGTTTAAAGTAAAAATGACCGAGAGAGTAGAAAAAGTTCTCGGTCATTTTTACTTTTTAATCTTATATTTTTTGCTAGAATCGTTTCTTTTTATAGGACATTACGAACACACCTATTGTGGTAAGACAGAAAATACCAAAACATACTAATGATAGTATATTTCCTTTTCTAACTGCTTCTGGCTCAAATACCATTTCTAAAGTATGAGAGCCGGACGGAATAATTGCAGCACGCAGGATGTAGTTGGCTCGTACTATTGGAAGTTCTGTTTCCCTTTTTCCTTCATTGTTCAATATATATAGATGCCAACCATGAGGGTAGTAAACTTCAGAGAATACCGCTAACCTATCATGTTCTAAATTAGAGTTGTATATGATTTTATTTGGCTGATATTTTGTTAGTTCTATAGATTCACCCACTGAAGATTTAGTTGGTGAAAAATTAGAAGAGATACCTTTCATAACTGATGTGTCAATAACAGCCACATTATGTAAATCGACTAACCTTAGAGCTTCAATCTCATCGTTGGGAGTGTTAACATAATTTATGCTGTCGACAAACCAGCAATTCCCCATTGCATAAGGGTTTGTAACAGCCATCTGTTCTCCATTCTGAAGAGGTACTATAGCATACTTCATGTTTAGCATATTGAGAATAGCGAAATCCTTTCCTTTAGCAGAGTCTGGGATTGTAAATCCTTGTGTTTGCATAATAACTTGCATTAAAGGATTCATTTCATGAACAATATGATTATCTATCATGTCTTGATAGCGACGAAGTTTGGCAGCATGATATCCTCCGATGGATTTCAGGTAGTAACTTGTGCGTGCATCATTGAACGTATTTGTAGTTAGGTTTAGCACTCTGAAATGTGTGGAGTCTTTTAGTAACTCCTTTTCATAAGGTAACATTTTAAATGCTTTGTCACGATCTTTGGTAGAAACAAACATTTCGTCGTTGCAAAAACGTTTATTTACAGTCCACATGTCTGATACAATTAATACCATAAGGGCAATTCCTGTATATAATGCAAAATTTTTGTTTACTTCTTTATGGTAGATGTTGTACGCATATAAGTATATGGTACCAGTGCCTAACAATATAAAGAATAATGATCGCCATGCGTCAGAACTAATTAATTCTTTACGTTGTTCCAATATAGCACTGTAAATTTGATCTCCTACATTTGATTTCCATTGCATATCGTAGGTAGATGTTACGTCTATTGAACCACTAAAGATAGCAGTAATTAGACATATAAAACTAGTTATACCTCCTGCAATAAAAATGTAATTTCTAAGTTTATCCCAGTTTTCATTCTTAGTAGAAATTTCTTTAATTGCCAAAAATCCCAATAGAGGGATAGTTATTTCGGCTACTATTAAAATACTCTCAACAGCTCTAAATTTATTGTACATTGGGAAATAGTCAAAGAATAGTTCTGTCAGTCCCATGAAGTGTCGTCCCCATGCTAAAAATATGGAAAATAGGGTTGCAACAAGTAAGGCCCATTTGTATGGTCCTTTTACAATTAGTAATCCTAATATGAATAAAAAACATACAATAGCGCCAAGGTATACCGGTCCGCTTGTAAATGCTTTGTCTCCTCGGTAGGTAGGGGCATTTTTGCAAAATTGTTTTGCTTGTCGAGCAGGTACGCCTAACTCTTTAAGATCTTGTTCTAACTGAGAGTCTTTTCCTAAGTCGTATCCACTTGCACCACCCATATAGTTTGGAATTAAAAACGTCATAGTTTCATTGATACCATAGCTCCAAGCTGTAGCATAATCCAAATCTAGTCCATCTGTTTTATTTTCGTTATCGGTAATTTTTTTCAAGTCAGAATGTCCACCGCGCATTGTTTCTTGAGCATATTCACTATTTGAAAACACTTTTGCACTTCCCATTCCTAATCCGATACAAAAAGAGGCTGCAAATATGGCTGATGCGATCCCAAAATGTTTCCAGTCACTATCTTTCCAAGCTATGGCTAACTCTGCGAAAAAGAATATTCCAATCATTAAACAGATGTAGTAAGACATCTGAGGATGCAAGAAAAATCCGATGTAAGTGAATAGCATGGTTAAAAGAGCTCCCCAACCATATTGCTTGCGATAGATGAGTAAAAAGCCAATAACAACTATGGTCATCCAAGTTATAGAATAACATTTTCCATGATGTTGGGCGGCAATAATAATAAAGAAATAACTCGATAAAGATATTGCAAATGCCCCCGCCATACTTATCCATCTATTAATTTTAAAAGTCCTTAGCAAGAGAAAAAAGGAGCAAAGATAAAATAGGAATAGTATAGCAGTATTTCTAATACCCCAAGAGAAAAATTTACTAATGGGCTTCATGATTTTATCTACAGTAAAGCCTCCATTACCTCCAATTTGGTAGTTGGGCATTCCTGAAAACATAGAGCCGGTCCAAAAGGAACTTTCTCCAGTTTTTTCTTTGAAGGTTACACCTTCTTGGGTTGCTGCTATTCCGTTTATGCTATCGCCTGCGTATATAACCTTACCTTCTAAAGCGGGTAAAAAGTAGAGACAAGATGCTATAACAAATATTGAAAAAATAATAGCATAAGGTAACCATTTTTTGAATGATATTTTCATGTGATTCTCTTGTTAGGATAAGATAATTTGTATTTTTTTAAAAACTTTTAAATCCCATTATTTCTCTAACTTCGCGAATGGTTTTTCTTGCACTCTCTTGAGCTTCTTCCTTCCCGCGAGCTATTGCCTTTCGGAGAAATTCGGGATGCGCATCTAATTCTGCAATTCTTTCTCTTATTGGATTGGTTGCCTCAATAATGTCTGCAGCCAATTGTTTTTTGAGATCGCCATAGCGAATAGAGCAGTTATTCCACTGTTCTTCAAAAAATGCGATGGTTTCGGGTTTAGAAACGACATCCATTAATGTAAATAAATTATGAATGCATTCAGGTTTCTCTGAATTTTGTTCGGTAGGACCTTGATCTGTTAGTGCCTTTTTTACTTTTTTCTCAATCGTTTTGGGATCATCAGCTAGGTAAATGCAATTCCCTTCTGATTTGCCCATTTTCCCGCTTCCGTCTAATCCTGGAATTTTAATCATTTTAGTTCCATCACTGTAGGCTATAGGTTCTTTGAAGTAATCAACCTTATAGAAATTATTGAAGCGTTTTGCAAAATTTCTTGTCATTTCTAAATGTTGTTCTTGATCTTTACCTACAGGTACCTCATCTGCGTTATGAATAAGAATATCTGCAGCCATAAGAGTTGGATAGGTAAGAAGACCTGCATTCACATTTTCAGGTTGTTTTCTTGCCTTGTCTTTGAATGATGTTGTCTTGGTTAATTCTCCCAAATAGGCGTGCATATTTAGCATTAAATATAATTCAATCACTTCCGGCACATCGCTCTGAATAAAGATTGCTGATTTTTCCGGATTAAGACCGCAAGCTAAATATTCTGTAAGAACTCTTTTTACGTTAGGATGTAAAATGGCAGGATCCGGATGAGTGGTTAATGAATGATAATCTGCAATGAAGAAAAAACATCTATTTTGTTCTTGCATGCGGATAAAGTTTTTTAACGCTCCGTAATAATTTCCTAAATGTAAATTCCCTGTTGAACGTATTCCGCTGACAACTGTTTTCATCTTAAAAATGTTTAAATATATTTTTATTTTTTTGCAAAGGTAATTAAAAAGAGTAATTTTGAAATATCCATATTGCAGTTTATGCTAAATAAATTTTAAAAAGCCTATGTTCAGCGATTTAATTTCTTATAAATATTCGATCTTGTTCTCAATTATAATTCTCTGTGGATGCATTGTTTCTTCTCCTCCTGACGTTTATAATGCAATCAATGTAAATATAGTGGTATATGAGGATGTTAAAACTCACGAAGTGGTTTGGTTGAGAGCATTTCAAGATACGATAGCGCATATATGTCTTTATTTTTGCTTAACCCTATTGGTTATTTGGGAATACCGAAAAAAAAACAAAACGGATATTTCTAACCTTAGAGCATTTTTTTTTGTTGTCGGTGTTCCTTTGATATACGGGATATTGATTGAATTTTTGCAAGAATACTTCTTCCCTCCGCGGTCCGCTGAAATTTTGGATGTTTGTGCAGATTTGTTGGGTTGTTTAGTTGCATACTTTGGAGCATTATGCTACTTTTGTCTTCGAAATAAGAACATTGTATAAATAAGTTAAGAAAATGCGTTTTTTTAGAATTTATGGGCTATCTATACTCTCGTCGTTGGGGGTGTTGTATTTAAGTATCTTAAGGAATGTTTCCCCTTTACATATTCCTGTTATTCCTCATTTTGATAAGATTGCTCACTTTGGTCTATATTTTGTATTGGCAACTGTAATTTGTTATGAATTATACAGACAACGATACCAATTTAATGAGAAGATTATGTGGATGTGGGGATTGTGTTATCCAATTCTTTATGGTGGGTTGATGGAACTTTTACAGGAGTATTATTTCCCTCCGAGAACCGGTGATTGGGAAGATTGGATTGCCGATATTGTGGGTGTATTGATTGCATTTTTCATTTGTAGGAAACTAATCCCTCGTTTTGTTCAACCGGAGAACGGATTTAGTTGTCGGTAATTTAGTTTTGTCACTCTTGTTGAATATGGGATTTTTCTTTCTTTTTCTTTTTGCTATTTTGATTGCGGGAAACTCGTACGTAATTTTACGTCTGTTGCAATGTTTTCCTACATTGCCTAGTTGGGGTACTATGATTGTTTGGGGAGTAATGTTCACTCCAATAGTATTGTTTATTCTATCATTTTTACTGAGTAAAGTTGGGTTGCCTTATTCCATTCTCAGAACATGTTATCTAATAGGATCTTCTTGGCTTTTCTTTATTTTATACATGGTGATAGGTTTGTTATTGGTAGATTTGTTGAGGATTTGGGTTTCAATACCTCATTATAGTTCATTCATAATTTTAGTAGCCACCTTGTTCGTGTTGTTTTGTGGGTATATAAATTATAAATCTCCTAAAATTAATTCTATAGACATAAAGTTGCAAGGTAAAAATCTAAGTACTCCTATGCGAGTTGTTGCGATAAGTGATGTTCATTTGGGGTACGGAACTACAAATGAACAGTTGAAGCAATTTATTGAACTAATGAATGCTCAAACACCTGATTTGATTATTATAGGAGGGGATTTGATTGACAATAGTGTAGAGCCATTATATCAAGAAGATATGGTTGAAACGTTATCATTGATAAAAGCTCCTATGGGTGTTTATATGGTCCCCGGAAATCATGAGTATATTAGTGGGATAGAGAAGTGTCAAGATTTATTGTCAAGCACTAATATTACTTTTTTGAAAGATTCTATTGTAACACTTCCTAATGGAGTACAAATTGTTGGGCGGGATGATCGGTTTAATAAATCAAGATCTTCTTTGCAGGAGTTGATGAATAGAGTCAACTTGAATGGTCCGGTGATTGTTTTGGATCATCAGCCTAATGAAGTTGAATTGGTCGAACAATTCGGAATTGACTTGCAATTTAGCGGACACACTCATCGAGGGCAAGTATGGCCTATTAGTTGGATTACTGATTTATTATTTCCTCAGAGTTATGGTTATCGTAAATGGGGTGAATCTCATGTATATGTATCTTCCGGATTGTCATTATGGGGACCTCCATTTAGAATTGGCACAGATAGTGAAATGGTTGTGTTAAATATTGCTTCTGGTAATTAATTGTTAAAAGTATGAAGATTGTAATTGTAGGTACTGCTTATCCCTTTAGAGGTGGTTTGGCAACGTTTAATGAACGTTTGGCTCGTCAATTTCAGGCGGAAGGGCATGAGGTTGTTATGGAAACATTTACATTGCAGTATCCCTCTTTTTTATTTCCGGGCAAATCTCAATATTCAGAATCTGCGCCGCCGGGTGATTTAAAAATTGAACAATCGTTTAGTTCAGTCAATCCGGCATCATGGTTCAAGGCTGCTAATAAAATAACTGCATATAATCCGGATATGGTTATTTTTGCTTATTGGATGTCTTTTATGGCTCCTTGCCTTGGAACGATTGCTAAGCGAATAAAAGCAAAGTGTAATGCAAAATGTTTTGCATTGGTTCATAATATGCTTCCTCACGAACAGAGTTTATTGGATAAGCTTTTTCCTCCCTATTTTGTGCGGACAATTGATGGTTTTGTAGCTTTGTCTAAGTCTGTGGCGAAGGATATTGGTGCAATAGATAAAAAAAGGAAGCCTATTTTATTTTCTCCACATCCAATTTATGATCACTATGGGGCGAGGTACGATAAAACCGTTGCTGCAAAAAAATTGAACTTAGACCCTTCTGTTAATTATTTGCTCTTTTTTGGTTTTATAAGATCGTATAAGGGAGTAGATTGGCTACTGCAGGCTTTGGCAGATGAAAGGTTGAGAGAGTTAAATTGTAAAGTGATTGTAGCCGGTGAATTTTATGAGGATGAGAAATTTTACTATGACTTAGAAAAAAAGTTGGGGTTGAAAGATCGGGTGATTTGGTATCCATCATTCATTCCGGATAGTGAGGTGGCTCCCTATTTTAATGTTGCAGATATGGTTGTATTGCCATATAAATCCGCCACGCAAAGTGGAGTGGCTCAAATAGCGTATCATTTTGAAAAGCCAATGATAGTTACAAATGTTGGGGGGTTACCGGAAATAGTTCCGCACAAAAAAGTGGGATTTGTTGTTGACGCCAATCCTCACGCTATTGCGACTGCTATAGCAGAATTTTATACAGAGAACAATTCTTTAAATTTTGAAATGAGTATAGCTGAGGAGAAAAAAAAGTATGAATGGACTAAAATGACGCAAGCTTTTGTGGAATTATTTAAAGGGTCTTTTATAAAATAGGGATAGATTCCAAGGTAAGTTCTATAAATTCATCGTTTTAAATTATGAAAGCATAAGTTGGTGGGTACTAACTTTTTCAGAAATTTCGATTTGTTTTAGTAACTTGCTGTTTATTAGTTGTTTTTTTTTGTTGCTACTACACTCTTTTTGTTTCGCAAACTACTCGAAATAAAACCAAAAATTCTGCAAAATGAATTTATAGAATTCACCTAAAATAGATTAATTCTATTCTCTTTAGCTTTGTCTAAACTAATGTTAGAACGGCTCTTTTCGTTATGTTTTTCTTGTAATGAATATTGTTTTTCTCTTAAATATTTAATAAATTGTTCTTTTTCATCAGATTGCAATAGTTTGTTTATTGCAACAGAATTTTGAGAGGCATCTTTCATGTGAATGACCACTCCATTAGGATATTTTGGAGCTATTTTTATAGCAGTATGTTCTTCTGATGTTGTTGCACCTCCGATGAGTAGTGGAATACTTAAGTCTGCTTTTTGCATCTCTTCAGCGACGAAACACATTTCTTCCAACGAAGGAGTGATTAAGCCACTTAAGCATACAACGTCAACATTTTCTGCAATTGCAGTCTTGATGATTGTATCAGCAGAAACCATGACACCTAAATCGATTACTTCGAAGTTGTTGCAGGCTAATATAACGGATACAATGTTTTTTCCAATGTCATGAACATCTCCTTTTACCGTGGCAATCAGTACCTTACCAGCTTTTGTTGTTTCTCCGTTTTGATGTTGTTCAATATGAGGTTGAAGAAGGGAAACGGCTTTTTTCATTGTGCGAGCAGTTTTTACTACTTGAGGCAAAAACATTTTCCCTTGACCAAATAATTCTCCAACGATATTCATTCCATTCATTAAAGGTTTTTCAATAATTTCCATTGGCGAGTTGTATTTGGTCAAAGCTTCTTTTAAATCAGCCTCTAAGTACTCTCCAATACCTTTTAATAAGCTATATTCTAATCGTTCTTCCAAAGTTTTCTTTCGCCATAATTCTTCGCCCAAGCCTTCACCTGATGAGGTTTGTATCTTCATTTGTTCGGCAACTTCAATTAGACGTTCGGCAGCATCTTTTCGTCGATTTAAAACTACATCCTCCACTCGCTCCAATAGGTCAGAGGGTATCTCTTCGTATAATTGAAGCATACCGGCGTTGACGATACCCATGTCCAATCCATTTTGAATTGCATGATATAAAAATACAGAGTGCATTGCTTCTCGAATTGGATTATTTCCTCTGAATGAAAAAGAAAGATTGCTGATACCTCCGCTAATTTTAGCATAAGGTAGATGGGTTCTTATCCAATGAGTTGCATTAATGAAATCAACGGCGTAATTATTGTGTTCCTCAATACCGGTTGCAATAGCTAATACATTAGGATCAAAGATAATATCTTCAGCGGGGAATCCATTTTGTGTTAGTAGGTCGTAGGCACGTTTACATACTGAAATTTTTCGTTCGAAAGTATCCGCTTGTCCGATTTCGTCAAATGCCATTACTACTACAGCTGCGCCATATTGGCGAATTTTTTTCGCTTTATTCAAGAATGCCTCTTCCCCCTCTTTCAGAGATATGGAATTGACAATGCATTTACCCTGCACACATTGCAAACCTGCTTCTATAACATCCCATTTAGAAGAGTCTATCATTATTGGTAATTTTGCAATTTCCGGTTCTGAAGCGATAAGATTTAAAAATGTTGTCATCTCCTCTCGAGCATTCAACATTGCATCATCCATATTTATATCAATAATCTGAGCGCCATTCTCAACTTGAGATCTTGCTATGGATAATGCTTCCTCGTAATTTTTTTCTTTGATAAGTCGTAAAAATTTCTTTGACCCTGCTACGTTGCATCGTTCTCCTATATTAACGAATAGAGAACGCTCCTGCTTCTCTGTATTGTCGGTGTTTACAGATTTTATTGTCAACTCTTCCAACCCGGATAAATATAAATCCTGTTTGATTTTAATCGGTTTTCTTATAGGTTGATTATTTATAAGCTCGGAGTATTTAGCAATGTGAGCCGGAGTTGTTCCGCAGCATCCTCCAATAATGTTAACCAAACTTTCATCAATGTATGATTTAATTTGTTTTGCCATTGTTTCCGGCGATTCGTCATATTCTCCAAATTGATTAGGGAGTCCGGCATTAGGATAAGCACTTAGATACCAAGGTGAAAGTGAACTTAATTCTTGTAAATAGGGCTTTAACTCTTTTGCACCGAAAGAGCAGTTTAGGCCTATTGATAGTGGATTAGCATGAGCAACAGAATTTACGAAGGCCTTTAAAGTTTGTCCGGATAATGTTCTTCCGCTAATATCTGCAATAGTAGCAGAAAGCATCAGGTACACCTTCTTTGGACTATTTTCAATTACTTCATTGGCTGCAAATATGGCTGCTTTTGCATTTAAGGTATCAAAAATTGTTTCTATTAATAATGCATCTACCCCGTTGGCAACTAAAGTTTCCATTTGCTCTTTATATGCCAAATATAGATCTTGAAAAGAGATATTGCGTAGTGCAGGATTGTTGACATCCGGAGATATGGAGCATGTTTTGCCGGTAGGACCAATTGATCCCACTACAAATCTAGGTTTCTTAGGGTTCTTTTGCGTATATTCGTCAGCAATGGAACGTGCAATTTGGGCTGCAGCTGCATTGAGTTCTTTTACTTTGTCGGTTAAACCATATTCGCTCATTGAAATTCGCTGAGAATTAAAAGAGCATGTTTCAATGATGTCAGCTCCGGCTTCTAAATATTTTTGGTGAATCTCTCTGATTATATGAGGTTGAGTTAGAGTTAAAAGGTCGTTGTTTCCTTTCTGTTGACCTTTTAAGTATTGAAAGTTTATCCCTCTATAGTCTTCCTCTTTTAGGTTGTATTGTTGAATCATGGTTCCCATTCCACCATCAAGAATCAGAATCCTTTCTCTAAGTTCGTCTTTTAGATCGTTCATGCCCAAATGTAGTTAACATTGAAATTTAAAAGAAAAATCCCGACAATCAAAAGATTATCGGGATTGTTGTTGTCTCACGAGGATTCGAACCTCGACAGACAGTACCAAAAACTGTAGTGCTACCGTTACACCATGAGACAATCCTCAATTGCCCTCTTGTCGAAAGCGTTGCAAAGATACGTCTATTTTTTGAATTACAAAATATTTTCTTTGTTTTTTTTGTTTAAAATTTCATCATTTTTATTAAGGTATTGATAATTATACTTTTATCTATAGATATAAAAAAGTATTGTGAAGGAGGATTTTGGAAAAAATCTTTATGATATAATGGTTGCGATAATTTTTCGTTCTCCTCCCGAATTGCGAAATTCGCATAAGTAGATTCCTTGCCAAGTGCCCAATCCCAAATTGCCATTAATGATGGGAATAGATATGCTGGAACCTATAATGGATGTTTTTGCATGTGCTGGCATATCGTCATCTCCTTCATAGGTGTGAGAGTAATAGTCTTCACGTTCTTTGACCAAATGATTTAAAATTTGATTTAAATCAGTCTGTACGTCTGGGTCAGCATTTTCATTTATACTTAATGCTGCTGAGGTATGCTTAATGAATAAATGCAGTAGTCCACATTGAGGTAGTGAGGGTAATTCTCTAAGGATTTCATGCGTTACCAGATGGCAACCCCTTCTTTTAGAAGGTAATTTAAACTCTTTTTGCTGAATCATATATATTTTTTTTAGCAAAAGTACATTTTATTTTGAAAACCGAAAACAAATAAGTACCTTGTGAAAAAATATGAAGATATGAAAATAGGTATATTTTGTTCAGCTAGTGAAAATATTGATTCGATATATTTTGAAGAGACGCAGAAATTAGGAACTTGGATAGGAAGAAATCGTCATACAATTGTGTATGGAGGTACTTCTCAAGGACTAATGGAGTGTATTGCAAAAAGCGTTAATGAGAGTGGGGGAGATACCATTGGTATCATGCCCTCTTTTATGTACGAAAATGGTTTGGCTAGTTCAGAAGCAAACAATATTGTCTTAACCCAAGATATGACGGAGAGAAAAGAACGTATGATGAATGAAGCAGATATTTTTATAGCTTTGCCTGGTGGTTTTGGGACTTATGATGAGATATTTCATATTGTAGCTTGTGGGCAAGTGGGGTACCATTCAAAAAAAGTATTGTTGTTTAATATTAATGGATTTTATGATGATTTGGTTCGTCAGTCGGAAAAATGTTTTAATGAAAAATTCACTCCTATAGAGTACAAAAGTCGTTTAAAAGCAGTTTATTCTATTGATGAGTGTATAAATGAATTATTGCAATTACCAATATGAATAACCTTGGAGTTATGACTTTAATTTCTTCTTAATTAGATTCTTTTTCGCTCTTTTTTTTCTGTCTATTGTTCTGTATTTTAACATTAAGGATCGGCATTCTTCATATTCAAACCCTCTTTCTCGAGCGTAGGTCTTTGCGATGCGTTCGAAAAACAGAACGTTGCCAACCATCCGAGCAAAATTGGAACATCCTTCCACAATGCCTACTTTCTTAAATTTCATCCTATTTATGTCTATTAGAGAGAAGTGGTATTCATTGTTCTTTTTTTCGTATAAAACATTTCCGGGCGAATAATCAATGTGTAGTACCCCTTTTGAATGAATTTCTGCAGAAAATTTTGCAAATGCATCAACTAATTCTTCTCTTCCTCCCAGAGTCCTGTCTTCGTCCCCAAATAATCTTAAATTTCCTTCTAATGGAGTGTGCAAACTAACGAAAAACGATTTGCTCAACAATCCGTTAGTTTTTATTTCTATATAGGCTATGGGTGTAGGGGTATTTATACCTCTTTTCATTAATTCAAAGGCATATTTGTAGGCGCGTTCAGCTTTAGTTTTCCTAAAAAAAGTGTAGGCAATTCTATTTATTAATATCGGTTTCTGATAGGATTTAACATTGATAGTTGTCCCATCAACAACGAAAGTTTTAATTTCGTTGCGAGCTTTATATATTGAATTTCCTTGATATTCAAATATTTGAGGGAGCGATTCTATAAACTTTGTTAAATGCTGATATGTGGGGTTAATAATTATTTTCATTACAGTAACTTTTCTAGTATGCAAACGTATGAATATTTTTGTAAACCTGCGAATTTTTTTTTAATTTTTAAAAAAAAGAAAAATTCAGAACATCTCTATTTAAACCAGATTTTTAGCAATAATTGTAAAAAAAAACAAATTCTTGAAATTTTGTCAAATAGCAATTTATATCTAATTTTGCAATCGAATTGTATAGGAGTTTTTGACTCTAATATCTTTTATAGTTGAAGTTTTTAGGTAAGTTCTATAAGTTAAGATCGAGATGATATTGAAGAGCATTTTGCGTGGGATGTACATAGTTGCTATGAGGATATGTTGGTATTGAGACTGCGTGAATATGAGCAAGATATGTAAGAATAATTCAAAAATATTAGAAAATAAATTATGGTAAATAACGAATTTTATAGAGGTTGCCTTTGTTTGTAAGTAAAAGATTGAAGAGTTACATTCCTTGTGATTTTCAATTTGTTATAAACAATTTATGTTTACTTATGAAAAAAGTTCTATTGGATTTATCTGTATTAAAGCATATAAATTGTGGCTTAGGACAAGTTGCATATAACTATGGTGTATATTTCTCGAATCATACTTTTGATGATTTAGAAATCACATTACTTCTTCCTAAAAAATATTTTGGTGCATTTGGTTCTAATGTAAAATATTTAGAAAGCAAAGAAATTTATACGATTTTCCCCTGTTTGATTCCTCAATTTGATGTATGGCATTCAATTCATCAATTGAGTCGTTTCTCTCCTTCAAGAAAAGCAACAAAGAATATTCTGACCATACACGATTTGAATTTTTTGTATGAAAAAGAAGCAGATAAAATAGAGAAATATAGAAAAAAAATAGCAAAAAAAATTGATAGAGCAGATTTTATTACGGTGATATCTAATTTTGTAAAGAATGATGTTTGCAAAAATTTTGAAATTAAAAAATCTATAGAAGTAATTTATAATGGAGTAGAGTTTCTAACTTCGGATGGAGAACAAAAACCTAAGAGTGTGAATGATTCAACTCCCTTTATATTTAGCATAGGGCAAATGTTTCCTAAAAAGAATTTTCATGTTTTATTGGATGCGATGAAATTACTTCCTCAGTTTAATCTCTATTTGGTTGGAAAAAAAACGACGGAATATGGACAAATGATTGAAAATCGTATAAAGGGTGAGAATATTAAGAATGTTTTTTTATTAGGCGAGATTGAACATATAGAAAAAATTTGGATGTATAATCATTGTGAGGCATTTGTGTTTCCTTCATTATTTGAAGGGTTTGGACTTCCGATTATTGAGGCAATGTTTTTTAGGAAACCGGTTATATCTTCAGATAAGACATCATTGAGAGAAATAGGGGCTGATCAAGTTGAATTTTTAGATGATTTTTCACCTGATGAGATAGCTCAAAAGATTTTATTAGCGATAGAAAAAGCAAAAAAATTCCCTGAAACATTGGACATGAAATTTAGATATGCTTCTTCTTTTTCGTATCAGAAACATTTTGAAGAGTATTTGAAGTTGTATAGAACTATATAGGTGTATTTTTCTGTTAGACATTATTTCATTTTTGATGCTTACTGCTTTGAGTGTGGAGTATGTATTAACAGTTGGCTTCCTCATTACCTATATATTTTTTCAATTTTATTTTAGGGTAACTTCATTTAGTGCCGGAAGCAAGGAATATTCATTCCTTCTACATACTTTAGCTTTTTTGTAAAGTTTGGCAAAATCTTTAATAGCATTTCTGTAGCATCTTTTAGATTTCGTTGGAACAATATAACTGAGAAGCAATTTAGAAAGTAGATATGAGAACATTTTTATATTATTCAATGAGCTATTATTTAAATAATTGATAAGAACTTTATTTCGCAAAAATATGCGCGCTACGTCATCTTTTCGATTTTCTTTAAAAATGGTTGTAGAGTGGCAATGTTTGCAAAAAGTTTGGTTAGTATATAAAGATGTCCAACCTTTTCTCCATGCGCGTAAGCTAAGATCAAAGTCTTCAAAATAGAATGGTGAAAATAATTCGTTGAATCCCTCCAATTCCTTTAATTTTTGATTGTCAATAAGGGCATTACCTCCGCAAAGGTATAGAGTGGAACCGTTTTCTTCATTTAAACAATCTTGATAGTGCAACATGCCATGTTTCCTTAAAGCGATTTTGGCACCTTCCAGAACTTTTTCTCCTGTTATATCTCTAATTTCTGTAGATATACCAAATATATGTTCTTGCTTATTGAAAAATGGGATGGTTTTGTCAAAATAATCTTCCGGCAGTTCCATGTCATTATTCAGAAGAAGAGCTAATTCCATTTTTGAATGTCTTATTCCCTTGTTAATTGTTTTTGAAAACCCGGAATTTGAGTCATTTTTTAATTTGATGATGTGAGAATAGTTTTGGTTTAGAAATGCTAATGTGTTATCATTTGAACAATCATCAATAATGATAATTTCGTAGTCAGATATGTGTGTACTTTTTTGCAAAGCTCGTTCACATTTGGGTAAGTACTTCATCAAAAGCTCCTTCCCATTATATGTTGGAATTATAACTGATACGCTCTTTTTCATTTTATTTTGAAGGTGTTGATACGTTTAAATTAATGTGTTCAATACTCGTTCGGGAGAATTTATTAGAGAAATTACAAAAATTATTTTTTCTTTGAAAATAGTTGTTTCTGCCATTCATAGAAGTGGTAATAGTTCTTTTTTGTTTTATACAGCAGTTTAGAAATAATACTTTGGGAGTTAAGTTCCGTTTGTTTTTTTTCGTATAGTTGAATATATTTTTGGACTTGGAAGTCGATATTGAGTTCTTTTTTTGCGAATTCTCTTAGGTGCTCGCCATCTTCTTTTTTGTATTTTTTTAGTTCTTCAATAAATAGAGAATGGGTGAAATTTAGACCTGAACTTCGACCAGTAAAGTTGTCTTTAATGGAGTTTTCAATTTTCTCTTTTGAGATATAACCATCACCTAATGGTTTGTTGTTGTAAACTCTGTAGTCGTACGATATTACACATCGTCCACAAGCCATAGAGTCGTAGATAGAGCGACCAATTCCAACCACTAAATCAGCTTCGTTAATTGTGTTTTCAATATTAAAGACATTGTCCTTTGCTTTATCTGCACGAATAAAACGAATGTCTAATTGATCGCAACACTCTTTTACAAATTGATGAGCTTCGTCCCCTTGACATAGAGATAAAACAACCTTTAGTTCTGTGTTAATAGGTTTTTGAGGATAAAATCGCGAGCAATCAATTCCGTTTAGTATTGTGTAGCAATCATACCCCAATGACATAACATGTTTCTTTATCTCTTCCGAAATTCCAACGTGTAAATCCGCTTTTGGAGAGGGTTGTTCTATCGGAGGAATTTTCCCATGGCAAGTTTGAATGGTGAAGCCCTTCCAACATAAATAAGATACAACGTTTTTATGATTAGAGATTATAAGGTCATAATATTTTTTTGACATGAAAGGAATTCCCATCTTTTCCAAGAGAGTAGATATAGATCCTTTTTTGAAACAAAAATATTCAACAGAATGCCCTTTGTTTAGCAAAGATTGAGCCATTGCAAGTAGGTAATTCTCTGTTCCACCTGTTTTTTCTAAGTGGTTGGTTCCTAATAGTATATTCATATTAATTTAAATAACTTTACTTAGTACTTCTTTCCCTTCAAAAAATAGGTCTATGTTTTCCATTGCGAACCTACTCATTTCGTTTCTTGCTGAAATTGTTGCAGTTCCAATATGAGGAACTAATACAACATTATCAAGGTGAAGTAAACCTTCTGTAATCGTTGGTTCGTTTTCATAGACGTCAAGAGCTGCACCTCCTAAATGGCCTGATTCCAAACTGCTTAGAAGAGCAATTTCATCAATCACGGCACCTCTTGCTGTATTTATAATGAAAGCCCCTTTTTTTACGATTCTCAAACTATTTTCATCCATTAGATGAAACGAGCTTTCATTTAATGGAGTATGAAGAGAAATATAGTCCGATGTTCTTAGTAGGTCATTCTTGGAGTAGTAGGTAGCATTATATTTTTTTTCTTCCTCAATAGAAAGTCTATGTCTATTGTAGTACACGATATTCATCCCTGCGGCAATTGCCCTTTTGGCAACGGCTTTCCCAATCCTGCCTAAACCTATGATTCCCAAAGTTTTTCCATATAAACCAGCCCCAAAATTTTCTAGTACACCCCATTGGATATTTTCTTTCGACTTTAGACGTTTGTCGCATAAAGAAATTTTTCTGGCTAAATCAGACATAAGAGCAAAAGCCAATTCAGCAGTCGGTTCAATAACAGGATCAGGAGTATTAGTAACGACAATATTTTTCCGTTTTGCTTCGTCTAAATCAATATTATTAAAACCAACCCCGTAGTTTGAGATGATTTTTAAATTTTTGCCTTGTTGAATAATATTTTTATTGATAGGCATGTTAAACATAGATAGAAGCGCATCACATTCGGGAATAAGTTCTACTATCTCATTTTCGCTAAAACTCCCTTTTGTTGGAAATATCAAATCATATTTCTGTTGATATGGTGAAAATGCTTCGGGGAGCAGACGATATGTAACTAAAATTTTTTTCATTGAGTTTATTCAAATAAAGTACCATAATTGTTGTACCTATTTTTCCCTAGGTGTTTATATGTAAATTCTGTAACTTCTCGTCCACGAGGAGTTCGTTTTAAGAAACCTTCTTTAATTAAAAATGGCTCATATACCTCCTCTATAGTACCGGCATCTTCGCCCAAAGCCGTAGCTATCGTTGATAACCCAACCGGTCCACCGTTGAATTTATCAATCATGAGGTTTAGTAGTTTGTTGTCAATTTCGTCCAACCCATATTTGTCGATATTAAGAGCCTCTAAGGCATATTGAGCAATTTCAATATCAATAGTTCCATTTCCTTTCACTTGAGCAAAATCTCGAACACGTCTTAGTAGAGCATTGGCAATTCTGGGAGTTCCTCTACTCCTACGAGAAATTTCTATGGCTGCATTTTCTTTGCAAGGAGTGTTCAATAAATTAGAAGAGCGAAGAACAATTTGTTTTAGAACTTCAACATCATAATATTCGAGGTGGCAATTAATTCCAAACCGAGCACGTAACGGACTTGTTAATAGTCCGCTCCTAGTTGTAGCTCCAACTAAGGTGAAAGGATTTAAGTCAATTTGAATAGACCGGGCATTAGGACCTTTATCAATCATGATGTCTATACGAAAATCTTCCATGGCAGAATATAAATACTCCTCTACAACAGAAGATAAGCGATGAATTTCATCAATAAATAAGACATCGTGGGATTCAAGGTTAGTTAATAGACCGGCTAAATCTCCGGGTTTATCTAAAACCGGACCGGAAGTAACTTTGAATCCAACCCCTAATTCATTGGCAATGATGTTAGAAAGTGTCGTTTTCCCTAATCCGGGAGGACCATGAAACAAAATATGATCTAAAGGTTCTCCTCGCATTTTTGCCGCCTGAACAAAGATGTGTAAATTTTCAATTATTTTGTTTTGTCCGGAGAAATCAGCAAAAGAAAGAGGACGAAGTGCATTCTCAAAGTCCCGTTCTCTATCACTTGCAGATTCACGAATGTTAAAATCTTCCATATAAATTTTTTTAAATATTTCCTACTAAGAAATCTTTCCTCGTCTCATTAGAGAAACGTTCTATTGCGTAGCGTAGAGTGGTACGGGGTAATCTTTTATAATGTTTTTTTAAAAAGTCGCATTCTACCTCATAATCTTTTTTGCCAATTTCTCTAAGCATCCATCCTACAGCTTTATGAAGCAAATCTTCTTTTGAGTCTAACAAAATTTCTGCGATGGCGAAAGTATCATTAAATCGATGATATTTTATAAAATACCATGTCGAAACAATTGCAATACGTTTAGCCCATAAATTATCAGATTTTGCCAATTCAATTAATATTTCTCCCTTCTTGTCTAAGAGGTGAGCACCTACTATTTTGGGAGCACTTAAATCAACTAAATCCCAATTGTTTATTGATTCTATATGCTGAAGATAAAACGAATAAATATTCTCTTTCTTTTCTAAACTCTTCTCTTTTTTATATTCATTAACCAAAAATAGAAGAGCTGTAAGTCGGCATTCGTGATAAGGTTCTTTTAATAGCTTATCTATTTCTGATAAAGGTAGAGATTTGTATCGTTTAACAATTTCTCGTTGCTGAGGGACTGTTACCCCAATAAATATATCCCCCTCACCATATTGTCCTACACCTGTTTTAAAGAATCGTTGAAGTACTATTTTTTTTTCTGTAGAACCGATAGAAAACAATTCGTTCTTTATTAGGAGTGCATTCATAAGACTAATTATGGTATTTAGAAATTATTTGTTGCATAATAAGAATAATTTTATCCCCTTCAATCGGTTTCCTAAATATATTTCTCAGTCTCTCTTTTACGTAGGCAAATTTCCATCTATATCGCAAGAAAAACAAGAATGAGATGGGAAGTGATAACGCAAAGACAAATGTTGTCATTGCGTCAGGGGATTTATTGACTGCAAATAGCAGAATTAAGGCTATGTAAACTAATGGAAATAAAACTGCGGCTAATCCAAATTTTACAGAAGCTTCGAAGCCGGTTCCCCTTACTTTTTTTCCTGCCAACTTACATACGATGAAAGGGATTAAATTAAAAATCGCTGAATATAAAAATAGAGGAAATGTAATAACCAAATACAAAATTTGAGTAATTAAATTCATGTCCCAACTATCCCATTCTTGAGTTTGTGCACACAAGTCGGTCTCTTTATAGCGGTTGTTCCAATGTGTACACTCTTTTTCAAGTTCATCTAATAATGGCTCGTTAGCCGTTTCTGCTGTATGCAGTATATTGATAATTTTTTGTCTGGCAATTAAACGATTCGTAATATTATCTTCTAATTGTAAGATTTCTAGCATTGGATAGTTATATATATATGAAGCAGAATAAAATGTTGAATAATATTTTTTAGATTGAATATCCAACATTAAATCCTTAATCCGAGCATGCAGATTTTCTTTAATTTGATTCATTGCTTCTGCCGGCTTTTCTTTGTATAGTTCATAGTAATCTTTGATACTAATAGGTCTCCCATAGTTGATGATGAGGTGATGTCCACTTTTATCGTAGTTGCCATAGTCTATACCTACAGGAACAATTTTAACCCATTCTTTTTCCGGCAAAAGTTCTTGAGCCGCAAAAGCATTTCTAAAAATACCTTTAACGAGAGGGCGTAATCTGCGTTCTTCTTCTTGTCCGCCTTCCGGCATTAAACAAAGATATTGTTTGTTTGTTAAGACGTCCATGGAATTTTTAAATGATTCTTCATTCTTTTTAAGATTGTTGTATCCATTTCGCATTCTATAGGCAGGCATTAATTTTAAAAACTGAAGAATTTTCCCAATCCATTTATTTTGGAAAATATCAGCTCTAACCCAAAACACAATCGGCTCAGGAACTGTGCTAAGTAGGGCCATCGCATCTATAAATGCGTTTTGATGGTTGGGAGCAAAAATCACAGCTTCATTTTCAGGGATTCTAGCATCGCCATTCACTTCTATTTTTGAAAACCATTTTCTAATTAAGAAACTAGCATAGCTTCTTATTAGCAAATAAATAAATGAAGTTTTAGTAAATTTATTCATAATTAAACAATAAAACTATTTGTTGTACTCTCGTCAAATTGGTCAGGGTACAGAACTATATAACTATTTTTTGCAAAGTATTTAGAAAGGTGAGATGGTAATTTTTCAAAAAGAGGATTGTATGACATGGCAGTTTTTCTTGAAGTAACAACTACAAACAAGTCATTTTCTTTAACTTCCCCTGTTAAAATTAAAAAATCTTCCCAATTATCCAATTCTTTAAATTCCGTTTCTACTCCAAATTTATTTCTTCTTGCCAATATTTTTATTTGTTCTAAAGTTTCTTTGTGAGAATAAAAAACGGCTTTTGCTCCAATCTGTTTACATATATTCTTTATTCGATCATACCATTTCACAAATCCTACTTCAAATTCAGCTTTTTGAGGTACTGTTATTACTAATCGTTTAATTGTGCTTATTGGTTGTACGGAGCGGGAAATTAGAATCATTTGATTGGTTGATTTTAGTAAGTTGTCAGTTTTATCTCCAAAGAATGAATCTGAAAAGTGAGACTTTTGGTGAAGTCCCATTACAACTTCTGTGATATAGTTTTCTTTCATTGTATGGATGATACCGCTTGTTACGTTGACATCGTACCTAGTAATCATTCTAACATTATTGTCTGTTGCTGCTGCTATTTTAGCAGCTTTTTCCAGTAATTTTTTTCCTTTGTCCAAAGTGTTCCCGTCATTGTCATTGGCGATGTTAACAGTGTATAGAGGCTCTTTGCTTTTGTCAACTTTTAGAAGTATAGCTAATTCCATTAAACTATTCAATGTTTCCGGGTTGTAAATGGGTATTAAAATACGGTCAGCTAATTTTTCTTCTGACATTTTTTCCTCCAATTGATCTTGTTTGATAACGATTTTTCTTGCGGCTTGTTCCGTTGCAAATGAAGATATTGTACAAGAAATTAATACCATAACAATAGTTGCGTTCAAGATTTCATCTCCGAGTAAGTATACGTTAGTTCCATCTTGCATTGTTCCAATAGGAAGGTTGTACCCAATCATAACTGCGGCTAAACATGCTGCAGCATGCGCATTGCTTAGTCCGAATATCATTAATCCTTCTTCTTTACTCATTTTAAACGTTTTCCGGGTAACGACAGCTGCAATGTATTTGGTAAGTGTTGCAGTTAAGCACATTATTAGAGCTATCACTAATGTGTCTATTCCAGAGAAAAGAGCGCGAACATCAATAAGCATTCCCACTCCAATTAGAAAAAATGGAATAAAAAGTGCATTCCCTACAAAATCTAAACGATTCATCAGAGGAGATATTTTGGGTACATATCTATTGAGAGATAGTCCGACCATAAAAGCACCGATAATTGATTCTAATCCAGCTAACTCAGAGAGAAATCCGCCTAAAAATGTGAGTGCGAGAACAAAAATATATTGAAGAATGCTATCGTCGTACTTTTTAAAAAAATGTTCAGCTATCCACGGGAAAAGAACGCCGATTGCTATGGCAAATAGGGTGATAGAGACAATAAATTCAATCCAACGTGAAATAGAATTTTCCCCTTTGCAAATCATGACTATGATGGCTAAGATTATCAGTGAGAGAGTTGTAGCAATCATCGTTCCTCCTATGGTGATACTAACCGATGAATTTTTTGTAACACCATAACGTCCTACGAGAGGGTAGGCTATCAAAGTGTGAGAGGAGTACATGCTGGCGATTAAGAGAGAAGCTAATATGATGTACTGACTTAAATTTAAGTTGCCGTTGCAAGTTATGTTCTGTACGTTTGAGACTTGTTCAAAGTTATAACTCAACATAAAATAACTTGAAATGCCTCCTAAAATCAATGGAATGAAAAATGTTACAAATCCGAAGAACATGCTTTTATTTGCATTTTTCTTAAAGTCGGATAGGTCCATTTGAAGACCGGCTAAAAACATGATATATAGAAGTCCAACCGATCCAAACAACTCAAAACTATCGTCTCTTGTTAAGATCCCAAAACCTTTATCTCCAAGAGCGACTCCCGCAAGAATTAATCCTATTATGTGTGGAATTTTAAAGCGATTTAGGATTAAGGGTGCAAATAATATGACAAATAGCACTAATGAGAATATCAGTACGGGATTTGTCACGGGTAGGTCAATGGCGAAATTTTTGAGTATTTCTAACATAAACACAATTTTATTATCTGTTGCAAAATAACGAAAAATTTCTTTTTTTCGCAATTTTGTAGAAAAAAACTTGCTTATTGTAATGTGACCTTATTTTAATAGCGTTGAGGAGATGGAGTATATGCAAAAAATTAAGGAACGTTTCACAACGTCCCTTAACTCATCTAAACCTTAACTATGAAAAAATCTACCTGTTTTGTTTGCGACACAAATTTATAAATTATTTTCTTACAAACAAATTTTTTCAAAAAAAATAATTTGAGTTGTGTAAGAAAGAATTTTAGGAGTTTTTTACATCAATAAATACGATATTAATGAGGTATTATCAATGCTTGGAAATCCTTTAAAATCTATTAAAAAAACGTGTAATAGACAGATATAGGCAAATTGGAGTTCTCAATATCTACTTTGCTATAATCAAGAAATAGTTCTTTTTGCCTTTCTGAATTAATATATATTTTTCTTTCAATAAAAAAGAAGAATCAATAACAATATCGGCATCAGTTAATTTTTCTTTATTAATTGAGATACCCCCTCCTTGTATTAACTTTCTTATTTCCCCTTTTGAACTAAATATAGGGGCAGAATCAACAGTTAAGTCAAGTATTTTAATCCCTTTTTCAAAAATGTTTTTATCAACGCAGAATTGAGGAACACCTTCGAATACTGATAGGAATGTTTCTTCGTCTATATTTTTAAGTGTTTCTGCAGTTGCATTTCCAAATAAGATGTTAGAGGCTTCAACAGCTGAACTATAATCTTCTTCAGAGTGAACCATGATGGTAATCTCTTTAGCTAACCTTTTCTGTAATGGGCGAAGATGTGGAGTTTCAGATTGTTCGGCGATCAGAGAATCTATTTCTTCTTTAGACAAATTAGTAAAAATCTTAATGTATTTTTCTGCATCCTCGTCAGTGACATTCAACCAAAATTGGTAGAATTTGTAAGGAGAAGTATATTTTTTGTCTAACCACACATTTCCTGACTCTGTTTTTCCAAATTTTTTTCCGTCAGCTTTTGTGATTAGTGGGCATGTTAATGCGAAAGCTTCGTTCCCGGTGACCTTTCTAATCATTTCAGTTCCGGTTGTTATGTTTCCCCATTGGTCTGCTCCTCCTAATTGAAGTTTGCAATTCTTCTGACTATTTAGATGGACAAAATCGTAACCTTGTAGCAATTGGTATGTAAACTCAGTAAAAGACATTCCATCGGCGCCATTTTCCCCAGTAATACGACGTTTAACGGAATCTTTTGACATCATATAATTTACGGTAATCAACTTTCCTACATTTCTAATGAAGTCCAAGAATGTAAAATCTTTCATCCAATCATAATTATTGACTAATTCTGCAGCATTTTCTGCATCACTATTAAAATCTAAAAATTTTTCAAGTTGTTTTTTTAGGCACTCTTGATTATGACGAAGTTTAGGTTCATCTATCAATACTCGTTCTTGAGATTTTCCTGAAGGATCCCCAATCATTCCTGTAGCTCCTCCAATTAAGGCAATTGGTTTGTGACCGCTTCTTTGGAAGTGACGTAGCATCATTACCCCTACAAGGTGTCCAATGTGTAACGAATCTGCAGTAGGATCTATTCCTAAGTAGGCAGTTGTCATCTCTTTTTGTAATTGTTCCTCAGTGCCCGGAGTCATATCCTGAATCATTCCGCGCCACTTTAATTCTTCAACAAAGTTCATATTTTGTTACTCTTTTAGTTGTTTTTTTGCTACAAAGGTAATCATTCTTTATTTTTTTATAAAATTTAAATTTTGAAATTTGTGGATTTACACTAAATTTGCACCCGAAAAAGAAAAAGTTATAAAAAAACTATTTATATGATTAATTCACAAGACATAAAGAATGGAACTTGCATCCGTTTAGATTCTAAGCTCTATTTTTGCATAGAGTTTCAGCATGTAAAGCCGGGAAAAGGTAATACAATTATGCGTACTAAGTTGAAAGACGTTGTGACTGGACGTATTCTTGAGCGTCGTTTCAATATCGGTGAAAAATTGGAGGATGTACGTGTAGAGCGTCGTCCATACCAATATTTATATCAGGAGGGCGAAGATTTAATATTCATGAATCAAGAAACCTTTGAACAAATTCCTATTGGAAGAGATTTGGTAACAGGTGTTGAATTTATGAAAGAAGGCGATATTGTAGATGTCGTTTCTGATGCTTCTAATGAGGCGGTTTTGTTCGCTGAGATGCCGGTGAAAACAGTTTTGACAATTACTTATACAGAACCTGGGCTTAAGGGAGATACTGCAACTAACACACTAAAACCTGCGACAGTTGAAACAGGAGCCACTGTACGTGTCCCTTTGTTTATCTCTGAAGGAGAGAAAATCTTGGTTGATACTCGTGATGGTTCGTATATTGAGCGTGTAAAAGCGTAAAGTGAGTTCTATACATTCAATTGTATAACGATAAAAGGGTGTGTTGAAGTTTATTTTTGACGCACCCTTTAATTATTAAAATCTTTGTCAATATATTTGGGTGATGAGTTATTATGTTGATCTATTGAGATATCTTTTTCAATCAAAACATAGAAGGGGCTATGGAGTTCATTCTCCTTCTGTTTTTAGGTTGATAACTCTTGTTATTGAGGAGAGGTTACCTTACTATAGTTATTTCTTAATAGAGAAAATCCGCTATCTATCCAATCGAAAAGGTGTTGATGTATTTTTGAGTGAAGAGGGTGAACTATTTGAGAAAAATAAAGTATGTCTGGCAAAATGGGGGCAATTAGGAATAGCTTACGACCAAATTTTATTTAGATTAGTTAATTATTATAAGCCCAAAACGATAGTGGAGTTGGGGACTACTATGGGTTTTTCAACGTTGTACTTGGCAACTCCTAATTCTCAAGCTCATGTGATAACGTTATCAGAGAAGAAGGAAATATCAGATTTGGCTAAAAATAATTTCAAAAAATCTTCGGTTTGTAATATTTTATTAAAGGAAGGAGATATTGAGTCTAATTTTAGGAAATTGATTCAAGAGCAAGTTCAATTTGACTTTTTGAGTATTAATTGTACAATGTTGCCAAGAGGATTTTACAGCTACTGTAATACACTTTTGCAAACGGGTAGTTTTGGTGGTGTAATAGTTATAAATGAGCCTTATTTTGGGGAAAGTAATCGGGATGATCTAAAGAAAATAAAATTGCACGATCAAGTTAGGGTAGTAATTGATTTATTTCACATTGTAATTCTAATTTTAGATTCAAATTTGCAGAAAGAAGAGTTTGTTTTGAGGTATTATTAGCCTTTAAAACGTTAAATTGCATTTTTTTTTAATTTTTTTTTGAAAAATAATTGCGGTTGACAAAAAAACGTATATTTTTGCAGTCCTCTACACTATTTATGTGAGAGGAACGTTATAGAGGTAGAATTTAAATATCGAAAGACTATGTATTGGACATTGGAATTGGCTTCGAAGTTAGAAGATGCGCCATGGCCAGCATCGAAGGATGAGTTGGTAGATTTTGCCATCCGTTCTGGAGCGCCACTTGAAGTTATCGAAAATCTTCAAGAGATGGAAGATGAAGGTGAAATATACGAAAGTATTGAAGATATTTGGCCTGATTATCCTAGTAAAGAAGATTTTTTCTTTGATGAGGAGGAATATTGATGAGATGGTAAGGTCTTGTAATTTAGACTGATATGATTTTGAGTTGAAAAAAAAACTTAAAAAAGTAGGTCTAATTTGTAAATTATTGTAAAAATTATTAATATTGTAGTTGATTTTTGGATGACTAAATTGTGAAATAATGAAGAAAAGGTTGTTGATATTTCTCTTTTTCTTGTGTATTTCGGTAGTGGGGGGAGTGGCGCAGTTGAATCCTCAATTTAGTCAGTATATGGAGGTTCCATCGGCGACAAATCCGGCGTCGATAGCGAGAGATGAGATGATGAGTGTGTTTGGAGTGTATCGTTTGCAGTGGGCAGGGTACAGTGGGGCACCGAAAGATTTGTTGTTCTCGTTTACCATGCCCTTGAAGATTGGAGATACGAAGCATGGTTTGGGATTGTATTTTTTAAGTGATGAGATAGGTTTGTTTAAAAACCAAAGCGTTCTTTTACAATATTCATATAAACTGAGAGTTCTGAAAGGAGTTCTGAGTTTAGGACTGAATGTGGGATTTATAAATCAGACTTTTGATAAAGACGAAGTTGATTTTGTGGGTGCAGGAGGTGAGGAGATGTCTGGAGATGAGTATCATGAGTCTAAAGATCCAATTTTGGATGCGTTTACAGCAAGTGAGTCAAATGATGTTGCGTTTGATGTTTCTTTTGGATGCGAGTATAGTCAAGATGAGTTTTATGTTGGATTATCGGTGCTTCATTTGAACGCAGCTCGTTTTAATTATGGTTCGGATGTGTATGAGTTGTACATGCCTAGAATTTTTAGTTTGATTGGGGCTTACGAGTTGCAGATGCGTAAATCTAATTTGGTTTTTATTCCGTCGGCTCAGTTGCGAACCAATTTTTCTTCGTGGCAGTGCGAGTTGACAGGTCTTTTTGAATATTCTAAAAGAGTAAGAGGCGGAATTTCTTATAGGTTCGGAGATGCATTTGTCTTCCTTTTTGGTGTTGACGTAATAAATGGCCTTCGATTGTGTTATTCTTATGATTTGCCTACTTCAAAAATGATAAGGTCGGGGGGAAGTCATGAAGTCTCTTTGCGTTATAGTTTTAAACCTCAGTTCGCGAAGAAAAATAAGTATAAGAGTGATAGAATTTTATAAGTTAAAGTAAATAAAGTAAAACAAAAGATAAGACAATAAAGTAGTTTGTATCATGAAAAAGCTGTTAATTATTTCATTAGTCGCCGTCCTTCTCGCTGCTTGTAGTGGAGAAAATGGAGAATTGGTGGGTATTTACAACAAGTCATGGAAGGAACCAGTTCCTTATGGTATGTTGTTTGTAAAACGTGGATCGTTCACTATGGGGCAAAATGATCAGGATGCGAATTGGGCTATGACTTCTCAATCTCGTACTGTTTCATTAGATGCGTTTTGGATGGACGAAACTGAAATTACGAATGGTGAATATCGCCAATTCGTTGAGTGGGTAAAGGACTCAATCGCTCGAGAAAAGTTATCGGAAGTTGATGAGACTTACAAGATTTACCAAGATAAGAATGGTAATGAGTTGGAGACTCCAATTTTGAATTACAAAAAGAAAATTCCTTGGGCAAAGCAGACTGAGGATCAAAAGGCTGTTTTAGATAGTTTGTACTATCAGGGTGATGATAAAATTGACTTTGCTCCGGAGTTTAACTCTCAAATATTGATGTACAAATACTCTTGGGTGGATTACGTTCAAGCTGCTATGAAAGAGAATAAGTTTGATCCGTTGTTAGGTAGATATAACAGAAGCATTGCAGGCTTAGGAAAAACTAAAGATAGTGCTGATGTTATGGTTAAGAAAGATACTACTATTTACAACGAGAAGGGAGAAATTGAAAATATCACTGTCTATAGAGAGTTGAAAAGACGTTCAGATTTCATCTCAGTTAAGCGTGTAAATATTTATCCTGATACATTGAGTTGGATTCGCGATTATACTTATGCGTATAACGAACCATATATGAAGATGTATTTTTCTCACCCAGGTTATGGAGAGTATCCGGTAGTAGGTATATCTTGGGAGCAAGCTCAAGCATTTTGCCATTGGAGAACTTATTTGTTTAACTCATTCCAAGTTGCAAATAAAGGTGTTAGAGTGCAGGATTATCGTCTTCCTACAGAAGCTGAGTGGGAGTATGCTGCAAGAGGTGGAAAAGATTTGTCTATGTATCCTTGGGGAGGTAATTATGTTCGTACTGCAAAGGGATGTTTCTTAGCGAACTTTAAACCGCAAAGAGGTAATTATACTGATGATGGATATTTGATTGCTTCAAAGGTTGCATCTTATCCTCCAAACGACTTTGGTTTGTATGATATGGCAGGAAATGTAGCAGAATGGACTTCTTCAGCTTACCATGAGTCTAACTATTCGTTTGTTCATGATTTGAACCCAAGTTATGAGTACAATGCAAAGAGTTCTGATCCTGACGTAATGAGAAGAAAAGTTATTCGTGGAGGGTCTTGGAAAGATGTTGCTATCTTCTTGCAATGTGGTGTTCGTACTTACGAATATCAAAATGAAAATAGATCTTTCTTAGGATTTAGATGTGTACGTAGTTACATTGGAGAGTAATATTAAAAAGTAAATGTATAGAAAATTAATTATTAACCTTAAATAAATATTGTAAAATGGGATTTAGAGAATTACAAGAGACTAAAGGCTATCAGCAGTTTACAGCCTTAGCTTATGGTTTGGGAGCATCTGTCGTTATTATTGGTGCATTGTTTAAGATTATGCACTGGCCTGGTGCTGGTGTTGTGTTGACAGTAGGTATGTTGGTTGAGGCATTCTTGTTTGCCCTATCTGCTTTTGATAAACCACATAAAGAGTTTAATTGGGCTTTAGTTTATCCGGTGTTAGCAAGTGAAGATGAAGAAGCTGTTGGTTCTTCTGCACCTGCTAAAAAAGATAAAGAAGATGAAAGACTTCCTGAAATTAAACAAATTCGTAGTTTGGTTGATGATGAGATGTCTAAATTGACTTCTGGAATTCAACGTTTGAATGAGACTGCAGGTCAATTGAATTCGTTGTCATCTGCAGCAGCTGTATCTGATGATTATGTTGTTAATATGACAAAAGCATCTTCTGCAGCTGGTGAGTTTGCTGCATCTCAAAAAAGTTTGAAAGATTCTTCAGATTCTTTGGTATCATCTTACCAAGATATTGCTGCAAGTATCGGTTCAGCTTCTCAAGGATCTAAGAATTTCGCATCTCAGATTGATGGAATTAACAAGAATATTTCTACAATTAACTCTGTATTTGAACTTCAAGTTAAATCAGTAAATGAACAAAATGAAGCAATGAAGACTTTGGCAAGTGCTGTTAAGACTATTGAAGCTTCTTTGAATGGTTCTGCTGCAGAAGCTGAGGAATATAAGAAACAAGTTGGAATCTTGGCTACTCAATTGAAGAACTTGAACTCTGTATATGGAAATATGCTTAATGCAATGACTATTAAGGGGTAATCAATAATTTTGTTTAATTGAAAAATTTAAAATAAGTTTAATATGGGTGGAGCGAAAAATTGTCCGGAAACCCCGAGACAGAAGATGATATCCATGATGTATTTGGTGTTGACTGCGATGCTTGCATTGAACGTGTCTGCCGAAATTTTGAATGGATATTCATTGGTAGATGAGTCCATGCGTACGAACATATCTATTGGAGAAGCGAAGGTTTCCTCTCTTCAAGGTCAATTTGATGGTTTGTTGCAGACGGATTCAATTAAAGCGAATTTGGTTAAAAGTAAGATTGACTCAGTTATTTTGATGTCAGATCAAATGTGTGATGCTGTTACAGCTATTCAAAAGAGAATGATTCTTTTAATTGATGGAGCAGAAGCAGATACACTTTCCAAAGATAAAATGGGTGATTTGAACATTCCGAGTCAAGTTGGTATTCAAGAAAAGAAAGGTGCTGAATTGAAAGCAAAGATGAATGAGTACGCTGCATTCATGGCTTCAGTTGTTGATTCGGCTAAGGCACAATCAATTCTTAGTACTTTTGCTACTCCTGATATAAAGAAGAGTGGTGAAACTAAGACTTGGGAAGCGGGTGTATTCTTAGACATGCCGGCAATTGCGTCAATTACCGTTTTGGACAAAATCAAAAATGATGTTAAGAATGCTGAAGCTGATGCTTTGTCTGCATTGATTGGTGGAATGGATGCTAATGACTTCCGTGTAAACAAGATTACTGCTATGGCTGTTGCTAAGTCTGGTTATATCATGAGAGGTGCTAAGTATTCTGCTGAAATTATGTTGGCTGCTATTGACTCAACTAAGAAACCTACTATTATGATTAATGGTGAGGAATTGAAAGATCCTAACCAAATGTATGAATTTACTTGTAACAAGGTAGGAACACATAAATATTCTGGAGAGTTGATTTTGCAAAAACCTGATGGAACTCCTGTTAAATATCCATTTGAACAAGAGTATACCGTTGGAGAGCCTACTGCTACAGTTTCTGCTGATTTGATGAATGTATTATATGCCGGTTTTAAAAACCCTGTAAGTGTTTCTGTGCCAGGTGTTGCAGGTAATAATATCAGCATTAATGTGTCTAACTGTAAGAGTCAAGCAAAAACCGGTACTGGCTGGACAATTGTTCCAGCAAAAGTTGGTGTTCCTTGTAAAATTTCGGTATCTGCAAATATCGATGGTAAGTCTCAACACATCAAAACAGTTGATTTCCGTGTTAAGAAGTTGCCGGATCCATTAGCAAAAATTGAGTATACAAATGCTCAAGGTGTAAAAGAGTTGTATAAAGGAGGTAAAGCTATTGCAAAGAATCTTTTGATTACTGCTCGTAGAATTGTTGCTGAGTTGGATGATGCAGATTTGGAGGTTAAATACAAAGTTTTGGGATTCTCTTTGAATTATTTCGACTCAATGGGTAATACTTTGGTTGAAAAAACTGATGGTGATAAATTAACAGATCGTCAGATGAGAGTATTTAGAGAGATGACTCGTCAAAAAACTGTGTTTGTTACTAATGTTGTTGCTTTAGGACAGGATAATTTGAAACGTTCATTACCTCCTGTTGAAGTAAAAATTAAGTAATTATTGTGAAAGCGTAAATGAATTTAAAGTTTAACGTTATGAGTAAGTTTTTTAGATTTTGTTTTGTTGGTTTGATAGCTTTGTCTGTTAATTCAGTCTTTGCACAGCAAGAAGACTCTTTCTTCGATGAGTTGGGAGAAGTTTCTACAGAGATTGCTTCTAATATACCGACAAGCGGTCCTAAAGAAGGATTGGAACCTATTGAAATGGTAAATCCGCGTGCGGATGATATCTATTGGCAAAAGGTCGTTTATAGGACTATTGATTTGCGTGAAAAGATGAATTATCCTTTGTATTTCCCTGAAGAAGCTCAAGACAACAGACAAAGTTTCTTTACTCTGATGTTTAGACTTATTCAAGAGGATAAGATTAAGGTTTATGAATATCTTGATACTAGAGAGATTTTTACAGACGAACATATTGTTACGTTTCCGGATCTAGTAAATAAGTATGAATTGATTCATACTATTAAAGCAGATTCTTTGACTAATGATTCTGTAATTGTTGTTGAAGAAAGTGATATACCTAATAGAGATATTGTGAAGTTTTATGTAAAAGAAGTTTGGTTCTTTGATAAAATTACTTCTACTTTCAACGTTAGAATTATAGCTTTCTGTCCAATTATGGTTAAAGAAACTGACTTAGGTATTCAAAAGTTCCCATTGTTCTGGATTCCATTTGAGACATTGCGTCCATTCTTGGCTCAAACAGAGGTCTTGATTACAGATAAGAACAATGGTGCTAGACCATCTTTTGATGATATTTTTATTAAAAGAAGATTTTCTAGTTACATTTACAAAGAGTCTAACATTTACAACAGAAACTTGATTGAGTACAATACAGATGCTGCAGATGTTAGAAAAGAGCAAGCAAGAGTTAAAACTTTATTGCTTAACTTTGAAAATGACCTTTGGGAATATTAATTTTTCCGTATAGTTTAAGAAAAAGGGCTGTATCAAAAATGATGCAGCTCTTTTTTTATTAATTTTTTAAAATTACTTCTTTTCTCATATTAAATTAAATTCTCTATCTTTGCGATAAATTTGAAAACATGGAATATAATTTTATTGATATTGAAAACAAGTGGCGTTCTTATTGGCGCTCTGAGGAGG
The DNA here is from genome assembly GCA_015061185.1 of Bacteroidales bacterium. Classification (GTDB taxonomy): domain Bacteria; phylum Bacteroidota; class Bacteroidia; order Bacteroidales; family Paludibacteraceae; genus UBA1181. Next base: position 14,151 of record SUWZ01000008.1, on the reverse strand, counting down.
TTTATAAAGTTAATATAGATAAAAATAAACCTAAGTATTATGTTTTGGATATGTTTCCTTATCCTTCTGGAGCAGGACTTCATGTTGGTCATCCGTTAGGTTATATTGCCTCTGATATATTTAGTAGATACAAAAGACTTCAAGGTTTCAATGTGTTGCATCCAATGGGATATGACGCATACGGTTTACCAGCTGAACAATATGCAATTCAAACCGGTCAACATCCGGCAGTTACAACAGACAAGAATATTAATCACTATCGTGAGCAGTTAGATAAGATTGGGTTTTCATTTGACTGGGATAGAGAGGTTCGTACGTGTGATCCTAAATTTTATAAATGGACACAATGGGCTTTCTTGAAAATGTTCAATTCCTATTATGATAATAAGTTATCAAAGGCTATGCCATTGTCTAATTTAGTAGCTCACTTTGAAAAATTTGGAACAGAAGGAATAGATGTTGCAGAATCGGAAGAAAAAGTATTCTCTGCTACTGATTGGAATAACTTTGATGATAAAGAAAGAAGTGAAATTTTGATGAATTATCGTTTAGCTTATTTAGCTGACACAAAAGTTAATTTCTGTCCTGCCTTAGGTTGTGTTTTGGCAAATGATGAAATTAGTGAAGGTTTGTCTGTAAGGGGAGGACATCCAGTTGAACAACGAGTAATGCGTCAGTGGAGTTTGAGAGTTTCGGCTTATGCACAAAGGCTTTTAGATGGATTAGATACGATTGATTGGACTGATTCGTTGAAAGATACCCAACGAAATTGGATAGGAAGAAGTGAAGGTGCAGAACTTAAGTTTGCGATAAAAGATAGTGATGTTTGTTTCGATGTGTTTACAACTAGAGCAGATACAATCTTTGGTGTTACATTTATGGTGTTAGCACCAGAGTCGGTGTATGTTGATTTAGTGACGACTGATGCCCAAAGGAGTCAGGTTAGTGCTTATTTGGATATGGTTAAGCGTCGTACTGAACGAGAACGAATTTCAGATAGAAGTGTATCAGGAGTTTTTACAGGGTCTTATGCTATTAATCCTGTAACAGGCAAAGAGATTCCTATTTGGATTAGTGATTATGTTTTAGCATCTTACGGTACGGGTGCAATTATGGCTGTTCCTGCTCATGATTCTAGGGACTATGCCTTTGCGAAGCATTTTGACTTACCTATTATTCCTGTCATTGAAGGTTGTGATGTTTCAAACGAAAGTTTTGATGCAAAAGATGGCGTAATGACAAATTCTGGCTTTTTGAATGGATTAACTGTAAAAGAGGCTATTTCTGCTGCAAAAAAATATGTAGAAAAAGAAAAGTTGGGGAAAATAAAGGTTAATTATCGCTTGAGAGATGCTATTTTTAGTAGGCAAAGGTATTGGGGAGAGCCTTTCCCTATTTATTATAAAAATGGTGTTCCAACACCTATTGATGAGAGTCTGTTGCCCTTGGAATTGCCTAATGTTAATGATTTTAAACCAACAGAAAATGGGGAGCCACCATTAGGTCATGCAGAGAATTGGTGTACTTCAGATGGCTATCCGTATGAATTAAATACGATGCCTGGATTTGCTGGATCATCTGCTTATTATTTGAGATACATGGATCCTCATAATGAGGAAGCATTGGTATCGAAAGAGGCAAATGAGTATTGGCAAAATGTGGATTTGTATTTGGGAGGTTCAGAACATGCAACCGGACACCTGATTTATAGTCGTTTTTGGAATAAATTTTTATATGACTTAGGTTATGTTGTTAAGGATGAGCCATTTCAAAAATTAATAAACCAAGGTATGATTCAAGGACGTTCAAATTTTGTGTATCGCATAAAAGGAACAAACACCTTTGTTTCATTAAATTTGAAAGAACAGTATGATGTAACACCTATTCATGTTGACATCAATATTGTGTCCAATGACGTACTTGATTTAGAAAAATTTAAAAAGTCGAATCCAGAATATGAAACTGCTGAATTTATTTTAGAAAATGGTAAGTATGTTTGTGGTTGGGCTGTAGAAAAAATGTCGAAATCGATGTTTAATGTTGTGAATCCTGACGATATTGTTGCTAAATATGGAGCAGATACTTTGCGTTTGTACGAAATGTTTTTGGGTCCTTTAGAACAATCAAAGCCATGGGATACCAATGGAATTGATGGAGTACATCGTTTCTTGAAGAAGTTGTGGGGGCTATTTTACAAAGGAGAAGAGTTTATTGTTACAGACGGGATTGCTACAAAAGAGGAGTTGAAATCACTTCATAAATTGATTAAAAAGACAACGTTTGATATTGAGAATTTCTCCTTTAATACTTCGGTGTCAGCTTTCATGATATGCGTGAATGAATTAACAAACTTAAAATGCAACAAAAAGGAAGTTTTGCAACAATTAGTAATTTTGTTGGCTCCTTTTGCTCCTCATATTGCGGAAGAATTGTATCATTTGTTAGGCAATACAACTACTGTTTGTGATGCTAAATGGCCTGTTTTTGATGAGAAATATTTGAGAGAAGATAGTATAAAGTATCCAATTTCGTTTAATGGTAAGGTCAGATTTTTCAAGGAGTTGCCATCAGACATGGATAAAAAGCAGGTTGAGGAAGTTGTGTTAGGAGATGAACAAACAAGTAAGTTTTTGGAGGAGAAAGCAGTAAAAAAGGTAATTGTAGTTCCAGGTAAGATTGTAAACATTGTTTTCTAAATAATGTAATTAAATTTTAATTCTAAATAGTAGAAGAAAAATTTGTAAAAAAATAAATTTGGTTGTAAATTTGCAACGTTTTTGCGCAATCTCTTATAAAGCGTAGGTATTTGTAATATTGCGTCATGTTAAATTATAATTGAAACAAAGAAAATGGATTTAATCAAAATCGCTGAGCAAGCTTTTGCAGTTGGTAAAGAGCTTCCTAAGTTTAAGAGTGGCGATACTGTAACTGTTGCGTACAGAATCGTGGAGGGAAATAAAGAAAGAGTTCAGCAGTTTCGTGGTGATGTAATTCGCATTAGTGGTCACCAAGAAAAGAAACGTTTTACAGTTCGTAAAATTTCAGGTGGAGTAGGCGTTGAGCGTATTTTTCCAATGGATTCACCTTTTATTGAAGAAATTATTGTCAATAAAGTTGGTAAAGTTCGTAGAGCTAAGTTATACTACTTGCGTAAGTTAACAGGTAAAAAAGCAAGAATCAAAGAAAAAAGATTTTAATCATAAAGGAGAAACTTTTGTTTCTCCTTTTTTTATAGGGTACGTTCATGTTGAAATGAACGTAATTTTTTTTATATTTGCACGTTAATAGGAATGTTAGAGTAAATTGTAAATTATTCAAATATGAAAAATAAATTTAGAAGTTTGTTCGCATTGTTTTTGGCGATTCCTTTAAATGCGGTGTCGGGAGATTCTGAAGAGATTGTTATGACTATTAATAAGACAGACGTAACAAAATCAGAGTTCGAGTATATTTATAACAAGAATTCAAAAGCTGTTGATAGGAAATCGATATATGAGTATGTGGAATTATTTGTGAATTATAAATTAAAAGTAGAAGCTGCCAAGGAGGCAAAAATACATGAATCACCTTCTTATTTAAAAGAATTTTCGTCATACAAAGATCAATTGGCAATTCCTTATTTGAGAGACAAGGATAAAGAGCAAGAATTGTTGATGGAGGCATATAAGAGAGGAAAAGAAGAAATACATGCTAGTCATATTTTAATTAAAGTTGCGGAAGATGGGAGTGATTCATTGGATGCATTTAATAAGATTTCAAAAATCTATGAAGAAATTAAATCTGGAGCAGATTTTTCTCGTTTGGCGCAAGATAATTCTGATTGTATGTCAAAGCGTAATGGTGGTGATTTAGGATTTTTACAAGTTTTTTCGACAATATATGAATTTGAAAATGTGATTTATAATACTAAAATAGGAGAAATTAGCAAGCCATTTCGTTCTAAATTTGGTTATCATATAGTGAAGGTTCACGAAAGGAGAAAAGTGTTGAATGCTCCACGTGTTGCGTATATTTACATATCGAAATCAGAGCCTAAATACCAAGGAATTGTTGATTCTTTGATGTTAAAAATTAAAATGGGTGCAAATTTTGCAGAGCTAGCGAAGAAGCATTCAATGGATATGGTAACAGCTGTGAATGGAGGTGATCTGGGTATAATTGATAGAAATTCTTCATATCCAATAGATTTTAAGAATCATGTATATTCATTATCAAAGGTAGGTGATGTTAAATTGATAGATAATGCCATTGGTGTGCAAATTATTTGTTTAACATCAGTAGGAGTACAACCAACTTTTCAAGAACAAAAGGCTGAATTATTAGAAAAAATCAAGAAGAGTGATAGGGAAAAAGAAGTTGGAGTCTCCTATTTAAATGCATTGAAAACAAAGTATGGATTTGAACTTTATGAAAAATCGTTGAAACCATTTGAAAAAATTATCAATGAAAAAGATGTAATGATTAATAAGTTGAATTCCCCTCTATATGAGTTCAAAGGGAATATGTACCCGCAAAGTGAGTTCTATCCATATTTGAAGGAGCAAAAAGCACGTTATGATTATGCTTATTCAAAGGGAGGGCAAAAGAAAAAGATGTCTGATAAACAATTTATAGAAAAGGCTTTTGATTCATATTTGACAAAGTTGTTAATAGCGGAGGAGAGGTTGATATTGGAACAAGACTGCACTGAGTTTAAAAATTTGATACAAGAGTATTCTGATGGATTGTTGTTATTTGAAATTAGTTCAAAAGAGGTATGGGATAAATCTTCAAAAGATACTGCAGCGTTAAGTAAATTTTACCAAGAACACAAGGCCGATTATACTTGGGATTCTCCTAAATTCAAGGGTGTTGTAATTCGTTGCAAAAATGATTCCGTGTTGAATATAGTTGAACAGATAATTAAAACTACCCCGTTAGATTCGGTTGTTAGTAAGGTGAATTTGCTATTAAGAAAAAAACATGAAAAATTGGTAAAAGTTGATGAAGGGGTTTTCCCACAAGGTGCAAATAAGGTAGTAGATGAGAAGATTTATAAGATTGGGAAATATACAGATGATAAGTATCCGGTGGCAACAGTTGTTGGAAGTATGCAGTCTCAACCGCAATCCTATTTGGATATAAAGGGGCCGGTAACAGCAGATTATCAGATGTACTTAGAACAGGAGTGGATAAAATCTTTGAGGAGTAAATATCCGGTAAAATTGAATAAAAAAGTATTAAATACTGTAAAAAGTAATTGAATTTGTAAAGATGTTATTTGATATAAAAACGAATATTTGTACTCGGGCATTAGTCATTGGTTCAATAATGCTAGTTGGGTTCTGTTTCTCCTCTTGTGATAAGTTGAAGCATCCAATCTTAGAAACAGCTGTAGCAGAAGCAGGTGGGGAAGTTTTAACTGAGCAGGAACTGTTTAATATGATTGACATGTCGTATGTTAGTGGTAATGATAGTCTGAGAATTATTGATAATTATATTAAAGAATGGATTGCAAATACTGTTATTTATGAAGAAGCGCAGAGATCAATTCCTAATCAAGGAGAAATAGATTCTTTGGTTGAGGTATATAGACATGCTTTAGTTGTGTATGGATATGAATCTCAATTGATAAAAGATCATGTTGTTAGTCGTATTTCCAAAGATCAAATGATTCAGTTTTATCATGAAAATGCTTTGATGTTTAGGTTGGATGAACCTATAGCGAAGGGGGTTTTTTTGATTGTTCCGAGTTCGGCTCCTGATGTTCAGGTTTTGGAGACATTGATGGAAAGTCCGTCGGAGAGCAATTTAGATATAATAGAGTCGTTGAGTGTTAAAAATGCGGCAAAATTTGAGTTCTTTAATAATCATTGGTTGTTTTTGTCTGATATTCAAAAAAAGTGTCCGTTAATGTTTGATTTTGATGCTTTGTCTCTGGGAGGAATGCAAGTTCAAAGGGATTCTGTGTATTCTGCTTTTTTGTATTTATCCGAATTAAAGAAACCCGGAGAGATGCAACCATTTGAATTTGTTGAAGATCGTATTCGTTCTATCTTAACAGAACAAAAGAAAATAGAGTTTTTACGAGATTATAGATTGAATTTGTATGAAGATGCTCTTAAAAGTGGAGCTGCAAAACGTTATAAATAAAAGAATATGCGTAAGGAAATTTTAGGATTGATTTTACTTTTTGTGTTGCCAAATATTGTGACTTCTCAAAACAATGTGATAGACGAAGTGGTTTGGGTTGTTGGTGATGAGGCAATATTGCGTTCTGAAGTGGAGGAATATCGTCAAAAAGCGCGTTATGAAGGGACAGAAATAGATGGAGATCCCTATTGTGTAATTCCGGAACAATTGGCATTACAAAAACTTTATTTGGATCAGGCTAAGATTGATAGTATTTATCCTGATGAAAGTAGTGTAAATAGTCAGGTTGAAATGAGAATTAACTATATGATTTCGCAGATTGGTTCAAAGGAAAAGTTGGAAGAATATTTTGGGCAAAGTTTGAGTTCTATGCGAGATGAACTAAAGGAGATGGTGTCAAATCAGCAGATTGTACAACAAATGCAGAGAAAGATTGTAGGAACTGTTAATGTCACTCCTGCAGAAGTTAGTACATTCTTTAAAACGTTACCAGCTGATAGTATTCCAACTATTCCCGCTCAAGTTGAGGTGCAAATTTTAACAATTGCGCCATCAATAAGTCAAAAAGCGATTGACGATGTTAAAGCTAAACTAAGAGATTTTCAGCAAAGAATAGAGAATGCAGAATCTGAATTCTCAACCCTTGCTATTTTGTATTCAGAAGATACTGAATCGGCTAAAAGGGGAGGAGAGTTAGGTTATATGGGTAAGGGACAATTAGTACCGGAGTATGCTGATGTGGCATTTGCGTTGCATGATAAAACAAAAGTTTCTAAAATAGTAGAATCAGAATTTGGTTTTCATATTATACAATTGATTGATAAGCAAGGTGATAAAGTTAATACTAGGCATATACTGATGAAGCCTAAAAATTCCTTTTTAGAAAAGAATCAGGCAAAATTGCGCTTAGATAGTGTATTAAATGCAGTAAAGAACAACGAAATTACTTTTGAGAAGGCGGTTGCGTTGTATTCAACAGACAAAAACACTAAAAATAGTTCCGGTTTGTTGACTAATCAAGCAAATGGAACATCTAGATTTCAAATGCAAGAGTTGCCTCAAGAAATAGCGAAGGCAGTGTATGGATTAGTGGCAGGAGAGTATTCATCCCCATTTGCAATGATAGATTCTAAGGGGAATGAGGTTTATGCAATTGTAAAAGTTAAATCAATGTTGCCGGCACATAAAGCGAATTTGGAGAATGATTTTATTGCCATAAAAGGAGTTTATCAAGAGAAAAAAAATTATGAAATACTTCAAAAATGGATTAAAGAGAAGCAAAAAAGTATTTATGTGCGCATAGATGAAAAATGGCAAAATTGTGAATTTGAGTACCCTGGATGGATAAAAAATATTGAATAAAATGAAACATATATCATCTTTGCTACTATTGAGTTTTGTGTTTTGTTTTTCTTTGTCCGTTAGGGCTAAAGAGGCGCAAAATGTCATTTTAGAGCAGTGCGATGAATTGACGTTTGATAAGAATGCAAATGCCTCACGATCTTATCAAGTATTGCGCGGGAATGTTCGTTTCCGTCATGGCGACGCTTTGATGTGGTGTGATAGTGCCTATTTTTATGATGGTGAAAATTCTTTTGATGCATTTGGACATATCAGAGTTAATCAAGAGCAGTCGTCCATGTTAGCAGATAGCCTGTTTTATGATGGGAATACAACTTTGATGAGGGTTCGCGGCAATGTAGTTCTTAATAGTAAAGAAATTTCTTTGTATACGAATTTTTTAGATTATAATCGAGAGAAAAAATTTGGTTATTATTATGGCGGAGGAAAAGTTGTAGAAACTCAAAATACCTTGACTTCCAGAAGAGGTTATTATTACCCTGATACAGAGTGTTATTTGTTTTTGGACAGTGTTGTTTTGATTCATCCTGATTACGAAATAAGAAGTGATTCATTGCGCTATTTTTCTACTCTTGGTACTGCTTATTTGTATGGTCCTTCTCACATTTATGGGAAAGATTATACTGTTTTTACAACCAATGGGTGGACAGATACCAAAAACAACAAAGGGAAGTTGTATGATTATTCAATCGTTACCATGAATGATGGTAAAAGGCTTACAGCCGATTCTATTTATTATGATTCAAATTTAGGATATGTAAATGCTTTTATTGGTGTGGATATTAAAGATTCTTTGCAGAATGTTATTATAAGGGGTGATTATGCTGAATATAATAGGAATTACCCGAGGAATGCTTTGGTGACAAAAAATCCATATATTTTAGAATTTTCTGATAAAGACACTCTGTATCTGTCATCTGATACGTTGTTTTATTGTCAAGTTGATTCTATCCAGGATGAGGTTCGAGCCTATAGAAATGTGAAATTTTTCAGAGTGGATATGCAAGGCAAATGTGATTCTATGGTTTTTTATGTGCAAGATTCTTTAGGAAAAATGTTCTATGACCCGATTCTTTGGTCGGAAGATAATCAAATGACAGGTGATAGGATTGATATCTATACAAAAGAAAAGCGACCAGATAAGATTCATATAACGAAAAATGCCATGATGTCTTCTTTTGAAAATATCAATATGTACAATCAGCTGGCAGGGAAAGAAGCATTTGCTTATATAGAAAAAAACAGGCTTAGGCGTATAGACATGAAAGGCAATGCAGAGTCTATTTATTATACCAAAGATGAAGATGGGGCTTATATTGGTGTTAATAAAGCTAAAGGGGAGGAAATGACAATTTTTACTGACAATAATAAATTAGAAAAGATTGTTATGACTCCTGAATCAGAGGGGGTTATGTATCCTCCGAATAAATTTCCCGAGGATGAGAGGTATTTACGAAACTTTTCTTGGAAACAAGACTTGAGACCCAAACGCAAAGAGGATGTTATAGGAAGATGAGCAAGTGTTTTAACATGGGATTATTGACGTTGATGCTAATCTTTTTTCTTATGTCAGCGTCGGCGAAGGAGGTGCGAATATTCGGAGAAGTAACGGATAATAGACAACAACCTCTTGAATATGTTAATATTTTGGTCAAAGGAACTACTTATGGGACAACGACAGATAGTAATGGAGCCTATAATTTAGTATGTTCTATTGAAGATGAAAAGCGAGATTCTATTTGGGTTATTTTTTCGTATATAGGATACAAAGAAGTAGTTAAGCCAATAGTGAATTTTAAGAACGATGAAATTAAATTAGATGTACTTTTAGAAGAAGAATCGGTTCTTTTAGGTCAGTATGAAATGAACGTATATCGAAAGCAAGATAATACTATTGATTTATTAGATGTTGAACACTTACGAACGATGCCGAGTGCTTCCGGAGGGGGGATTGAATCTCTGATTTCTACGCAAGCCGGTGTTTCGATGAATAATGAGCTAAGTTCTCAATACTCTGTAAGGGGTGGTAATTATGATGAGAATTGCGTGTATGTTAATTCTATAGAGATATATCGACCATTATTGATTCGCTCAGGAGAGCAAGAAGGGTTGAGTTTTGTGAATCCGGATATGGTGGAATCTGTAGCTTTTTCCTCTGGTGGGTTTGGAGTTCAATACGGAGATAAAATGGCATCTGTCTTAGATATAAAATACAAGCAACCAACTAAATTTGAAGGCTCAGTATCTCTTAGTTTGTTGGGGGCTACCGCATATTTAGGAACCTCTTCAAATAAATTTTCACAGATGCACGGACTTAGATATAAGACAGCATCTTATATGTTAGGTGCATTAGAAACCGATGGAGAGTATAATCCAAATTTCATTGATTATCAAACGTATATTACTTATCAATTCTCTCCCAAGTGGCAATTGAATTTCTTAGGGAATGTATCTCGAAATTCGTATGAGTTTATTCCTAAGAGTCGGGAAACATCTTTTGGAACTATGACAGACGTTAAGTCATTTACAGTCTATTTTGATGGAAGGGAGAAAGATCTATTTATGACTTATTTTGGTTCTTTAGCATTAAAATATCAACCAACTAAGAAGACAGAATTAGAGTTGTTGTCTTCTGCTTTTCATACAGCAGAAGATGTTTCGTATGATATTACCGGGTCATATTGGCTTAGTGAATCCGGAGGCGAGTCTTCGTTTAATGCTGCGTCAGGAGTCGGGACTTACCATGAACATGCGAGAAATGGCTTGCGAGCAACTGTATTTAACTTATCTCATTTGGGAAATCATAAGAGTGGGAATAATGAGTTAAGGTGGGGTTGTACGTATCAGCGAGAAACTATACTTGATAAAATAAATGAGTGGGAATGGCGAGATTCTGCTGGATATTCATTACCATTAGATCCGACTGCAATGACCTTATTTAATAATGTAAATTCAGACTTAGATATGTACTCTAATCGTATTTCTGCTTATATTCAAGATAGATATAATCATCAATCATTAAGAGGAAAGATGATATTTGAAGGAGGTGTACGCATGAGTTATTGGGATTATAATAGTGAATGGTTGATTAGCCCAAGAATATCTTTTGCCTTTTTTCCTAAGAAAAATTCAAATTGGGGATTTCGATTTGCGTCAGGAATTTATTATCAGTCCCTTTTTTACAAGGAAATGCGTCAAATTTTAGAATTGGAGAATGGGAATCAAGTTGTTGTATTAAATAAAGATATAAAATCGCCTCGTTCTTATCAGTTGTTATTTGCAAGTGATTATTATTTTAGGAAATGGGATAGACCATTTAAATTCTCTGCAGAAGTATATGGAAAGTATATTGACAGAATTATTCCTTATTTAGTGGATAATACTCAGGTAACTTATTTAGGAAAGAATTGTGCAGATGGTTATGCGTATGGAGTAGATTTGAAATTGTTTGGTGAGTTTGTTCCGGGGACAGACTCTTGGGTATCTTTTTCGTATATGAAGACAGAGGAAAATATATATGGAGATGAAGTGGGGTACATTCCTCGTCCAACGGATCAGAGGTATAATATTTCACTTTTTTTTCAAGATTATTTCCCAAAGTTTAAGCAATTAAAGTTTAATTTGAAATTAATTTGGTCTGATGGATTACCATTTGGACCTCCACAAAATATTAAATACAAGTCTGCCTTTAGGATGAATGATTATCGAAGAGTAGATTTAGGCGCAACTTATCAGTTGACAAGGGGAGTAGATCGAATCATGGCGAAAAAATTTTTCTCATGGATGAAAACATTATCATTCAATTTAGATTTATTTAATTTGTTAGATATTGACAATGAAAATTCATTTTATTGGGTAACAGATGCTTATGGGCAACAATACGCAGTTCCCAATTATTTGACAGGCAGAAGAATAAATTTTAAAATAGCAATAGATTTTTAATTTAAGTAGTATAGAGTATGAGCAACGAAAAGTCAAATAGTTATTATTTTCCGTTAGTTACGTTAACGACACTATTTTTCATGTGGGGATTTATCACTTGTCTGAATGATATTTTGATACCCTATTTAAAAGATGTTTTTGAATTGACCCATTTCCAGTCAAATTTGGTTCAATTAGCCTTCTTCTTAGCTTATTTCATAGTGTCATTATTATACTTCATTGTTTCGGCACTATTTGGAGATCCGATTATGAAGATAGGTTACAAAAATACGATTGTTTTAGGCTTAGTGATATCAGCCATTGCGTGTTTCCTTTTTTTCTTGGAAGCAAGTTCTGAATCGCCGGCATTTTCTCAATTTTTATTAGCCTTGTTTCTCTTGGGATCAGGTTTTACTTTTTTACAAATTGCAGCCAATCCTTTGGTTGCTGTATTAGGTACACCGGAGACATCTTCTAGTAGGTTAAATTTATCGCAAGCATTTAATTCATTGGGAACTACACTTGCTCCAATAATAGGAGGTTATTTTATATTTGAATATTTTGATGCTGGGACACAGGGGGCTACTGAAGTTCAGATTCCTTATCTGTTTTTAACCAGTGTGTTATTGATTTTAGCCGGTGTTATTTTTATGGCTGATATTCCAAATGTACAGCCTGGGGTTGATGCTGAGGTAGGCAACATTAAGGCTGGAGCATTAAAATATCCACATTTGGTATTTGGAATGTTTGCAATTTTTTGTTACGTTGGGGCAGAAGTTGCAATTGGTAGTAATTTAGTTGGCTATATGGGTGGTTCTCATGGTATAGCCAAGGAGACTGCCAGTCAACTTTTGTCATTTTATTGGGGAGGAGCCATGATAGGACGTTTTATGGGAGCATTGTCAATGAGTCAGTTGCCAACATTTCGCAAAAGAATATTGATGGTATTAGTTGCGGTAGTTACCTTTTTGCTGATAATTGTCATAACATACGAAAAGTTATCTGCAAGTATAGATTATCGTGGTTATTTGTATTATTTAGGATTCTTAGTATTGAATTATTTTATGTTTATTTTAGCAAAATCAAAGCCATCCAAAACGCTTGGAATATTTGCCATTGTAAATATTTGTTTAATTGTTGCAATGTTGCTATTTAACAAAGAGTTTTCTTTGTGGTGTATATTGTCGGTAGGATTATTTAATTCAATTATGTTTTCTAATGTGTTTACATTAGCGATAGATGGATTAGGCAAATATACTTCGCAAGGGTCATCACTTTTGGTTATGATGATATTAGGAGGAGCGGTACTACCTCCTTTGCAAGGGATGGTTGCAGATCACTTTGGAGTTCAGATGGCATTTTTTATTCCGATGATATGTTATGCATATTTAGTGTGGTATGGATTTATTGGATGTAATATTCGTAAGGATAAAAGTTGCTAATTTGAGAAGTTGTTCAGATATTTGTAACAAAATTTTTGGAGGAGTTATAATTCGGTTATAAAGAAATTTTAACCTAAGACTACTCTTTAACAATTTGTAACAGGATTGTTGAATATTTTATAACGGAAAATTGTTGTAGTAATAGCATAAATTTAAACTAAATATTATTAGATATGGCAAAAGAAATAAAGCCCTATGTTGTTGGAATAGATATCGGTGGAACAAACACTGTATTTGGTATTGTGGATGCAAGAGGAAATGTCTTGGCATCAAGTTCAATAAAAACTCAGCGTCATCAACAATTTGATGATTACATTGCGGAATTGCATGAAGAATTATCTAAATTGATAGAAGAGAATTGTGGGATTGAGCGAGTAAAAGGTATAGGAGTTGGTGCTCCTAATGCTAATTATTATACTGGGAATATTGAGCATGCTGCAAATTTACCATGGAAAGGTATTATCCCTTTTGCGGAAGTAATGTCAAATAAATTTGGAGTTCCGGTAGCATTGACGAATGATGCCAATGCAGCTGCAATAGGAGAGATGACGTACGGAGCAGCAAGAGGAATGAAGGATTTTATCATGATTACGTTAGGAACGGGAGTTGGAAGCGGAATTGTTTCTAATGGACACTTGATTTATGGTCATGATGGTTTTGCAGGAGAGTTAGGTCATGTTATTATTCGTCGCGAAAATGGCAGACAATGCGGATGTGGTAGCAAAGGTTGTTTAGAAACCTATACTTCAGCAACCGGTGTAGCAAGAACAGCAAGAGAATTTCTAGAAACTAGATCTAATGAAGATTCTTTGTTGAGAAAAATTGCTCTTGAATCAATTACGTCTAAGGATGTTTTTGATGCAGCTCAGGATGGAGATCAGATAGCAAAAGATGTCTTTGCCTTTACGGGTCAAGTTTTAGGAGAAGCTTTAGCTGATTTTGTTAAATTTAGTAGTCCGGAAGCGATAATTTTGTTTGGAGGTTTAGCAAAATCAGGTGATTTATTGATGAAGCCTCTTCGTCAGTCAATGGAAGATAATTTAATGCCTATTTTCAAAGGGAAGGTTAAATTGTTATTTTCGGAAATGAAAGACGCTGACGCTGCTATATTAGGCGCATCAGCATTAGCGTGGGAATTAAAATAATGTGTTATATGGCTTTTAAAAAGCTATGTTAAAAGTCTCGTCAATGCAAGTTTCTTCTTGACGAGACTTTTTAATTCTTAAATTCAACTTGATAATGCAACTCGGGGAATAAAAAATTTTTTTCAAGAGAAAGGAGTTTCCCCCTTTCA
>SUWZ01000083.1 GCA_015061185.1 Bacteroidales bacterium | reverse complement strand
ACGACATATTATGTGCGAGATTTGCAGGGGAATGTGTTGGCGGTTTATGAGCATAAACATGCAGAGGGCGAGAGTGGTACGTTTACGTTGGCGGAGCAGCATCTTTATGGCGCAAGTCGTATTGGTATGACGAAGCCGAATTTGGCACTGAACACCACTACGCCGGATGCCGCATCACCAACCATCCACTACGAGCTCACCAACCACCTTGGCAATGTGATGGCAGTTATCACAGACGAACCTGCCGCCACAGAGACCCCTGCGGTGGAGAGTCTCACGGACTATTATCCCTTTGGAATGACCATGCCGGGCAGGAGCTACAATGCCCACACCTCTCGCCACGGCTTCACGGGACACGAGAAAGAGAGCGACCTTGCCGAAGGCATCTACACCACCGAATACCGCCTCTACGATGCCCGAGTGGGAAGATGGCTGAGCGTGGATCCACTATTCGAGAAGTATGTGGGCATAAGTCCGTATAACTACTGCATGCTCAATCCGGTGATGATGGTGGATCCGGATGGGAGGGAGTTAAAGGATATTTTCAAGGGTGCTATTGCAGCGATTAATGATAACATTATGCTTGGTGTCGGTGACTATAGAGGTAGAATGGGACGACAAGCAGTAGATGCATCTGATTATAATCTCGGATTAATCATAGGAGACGGTTTGTCTATGTTGATTGGATCGGGAGAAATGATGTCAGGTATTGGAATGATGGCTCAAGGATCTGCCGTGGTAGCTGTAAGTGTTTCTGGTGGAGTTACTGCTCCTGTAGCAGTTGCTGGAGCGGGGGAAATAGTAGCAGGAGCAGCACTTGCAGAACATGGCTATTTTATGGCTGCGCAAGGAACATCTAACCTTGCTAATAAGAAGGGACATCTTGATGAATCTTCTAAAACGACATCTTCAAGTGGTAAAGGATCATCTTCAGCACCAGCTGTTAGAAGTAAAACACTATGGAAAGATGGAAAAGGACGCCGTTTAGATCTAGAAAATCCTAATCCGGGACAAAGACCAGGACAACTTCATGTTCATGATCAAAAAAATAAATATATATATAAGGATGGAAAACTTTTTGGTAAAAATCCAAAAACAGGTAATTATGATGTACCAGTACCCAGAGAAATAAACAAATTGTTGGAAGATCCACAATTTCAAAAAGCAATTCAAAAAGGTAAAGAGTATTTAGGAGAATGATGAAATATAAATGTAATCAGCAAATGTTAGAACTTGCTAGATCAAATGATGTCTCGTTTGAAAATAATTATAACGAGTGTAGATTATCAAAGGAATTAAGATACTTCTTGAATGAAGGCATTCGAGAGAATTACAAGAATGGTGATATATATTATTGTTATTCAGAAGATAATTTTGGATACTTTTACGATGATCTAACAGGAAATGAGACATCTAACAATAAAGTGGTCTTTGACAGATGTAAAAGTGATAAACTTACATTAAAAAAAGCTATTTCTTTTTGTCACAAATTGTCATGTTTATTACCAGATTATCACGATTTTAAGATAATAATGAGTATCGATGATTCTTATGTTTCAATATCATTTCATATGGTAAGAGAAGGGGAATCATGGTTAATGGATGATTTAGAGGAATATAAACAAGAGGCTATTCTTGTCATGGAAAAAAAGGCTGTTTGTTAGACATAGTTGAATTTCGATAATGTTTTAAGTCACCGATCATTTTGAATTGTTTTATTGAACATCTTGAAAACAGATAGTCATATATCCATAGTTTATGTATCTATGTTGCGAGCCATAAGGCGAGCGAGAATATACAAAGTTTGTGGAGGAGCGCAACAACCAATTCTCAACAAACTATCTATTCAATGCCAAGGAGTTGGACAACGAGACAGGTTTGTACTACTACGGTGCACGCTATCTGAACCCAACAAATGGTATATGGTTGAGTGTGGATCCGCTGTGAGTGGAATAGATTGTAAAATTATTCAAAAATAGTTCAAGTAATTGAGAATCATCAAAAGTATTCTCCTTGCAAATCTCAATAAATTTCCCCACATTTGCAGAGAGAAAAGCGAAAGGGATAACCAAAGTTCCTATCAATTTATGTCAAAAAAATTACTCTATACACTGAACACCACTACGCCGGATGCCGCATCACCAACCATCCACTACGAGCTCACCAACCACCTTGGCAACGTGATGGCAGTTATCACAGACGAACCTGCCGCCACAGAGACCCCTGCAGTGGAGAGTCTCACGGACTACTATCCCTTTGGAATGACTCTGCCGGGCAGGAGCTATAACGCCCATACCTATCGCCACGGCTTCACCGGACACGAGAAAGAGAGCGACCTTGCCGAAGGCATCTACACCACCGAGTACCGCCTCTACGACGCCCGAGTGGGAAGATGGCTGAGCGTGGATCCGCTATTTGAGAAGTACGTGGGCATGAGTCCGTACAACTATTGTATGCTCAATCCGGTGATGATGGTGGATCCAGATGGGAGAGAATTGAATTTAAGTGGTAGTAAGAGTAAATATACTTTTAAATTGCTTAAAGCTTACGTAAGGAATGAATCAAAGGATGTCGACTTAAAACTTTCAGAAGAAGGAGTTGTTTCTTATAGTTTGAAAGAAGGAGCTGCAATGCCGGAATCATTAAATCGACTTAAAGAAGTAATTGATTCGAAAGATAAAGTAAATATAATTTCAGAAGATTCAAAATTCACATCCAGTGGTAATTTATATGTTGGAGGGGCCTTTATGGGAAATCAGAAGCAGGAGGATGGAAGTTATGTTGCAAATCAGGAGGTAAACCCTTACGTACTTTCCAAAATGGATGAATATGATAATAACAGCGTCGGTAAAAATTTGTTACATGAAATAACTGAAGCACACGAAGGAATTAAGTTAAGCAGAAAAAAGAATATTTCTTCTCCAGATTCAAAATCTGTGAATAGTGTATATAATGAGGCTCATAATTTAGCGACGCCTCAAACTAAAGTTTACGACTATAAAAATGAAAATCCGGATGGAACAACAAATTGGGCTGTTTGGTTTGTGGATGTAAAAGGCAAAAATATGGTTATACAATCTTTTGGTAAAGACGACTTATGAAAAAAATTTTAATAATAATATTATTATTCTCAGTATCAGTAACATTATGTTTTGGTCAAAATCGTTGGTTTAAGGTCGTTAGTTCTATCTATTATGCAAATGAGGGTATATCAATGTTAATTTTAGAGCGTAATGATTCTTTGTTTCAAGTTGTTGGAGATAAGGCTCTAAAAGATAATTTTGACTCAATGCAACAATTTTCTGATAGCAAAATGTTTCGTAAGTATTTACAAAGACTTGAACATAAAAATATGATTCGTCTATCTCAAGACGCTACAATATTTGTTAATCTAAATAAAATACATCCAAGTAAAGATGTTATGCCCAATTTATCTGTTAAGTCAAATATTATATGGAATAATAATTTAATAATCAGTGTTTCAGACTTATTTCACAATGCATTATATTATGCTGAAGAAATTAAAGGACAATTGATTCCTAAAAGATGTGAATTCACTTCTCTAAGGGAACTAATTTATGACGAGGAAAAGAACGGGAAAACTGCGTACGAGATAGCTATGTTATTTAAAGTTGAATTAAAAATAGTTGAGGAAATTTTGAGTCAAAAACATTGATGTTTTTATCTAATCTCAAAATATATTCTAAAATTTCTTGATTTATTCTGCCATCAACCCTGTTACAGACATCGGCGAAGCGCACCCGGAGGTGAAGAAATTTATGACAAAAGCTGACAAAATAGAGACAAAATATGACCACAAAAAACAGTGAATATACATGCGGTGAGTTCTATAAATTCACCATTTATAATTAAGAAAACGTAAATCAAGGGGGAGAACTTTTCGGTACTTTTTGATTTATTTTGGCAAATTGCGGCTTGTCAGTCGGTCACAATGCTTGCACTGCTTCCTCCTTTCGCACAGCAATTTACTCGAAATAAATTCAAAAATTCCTCGAAATGAATTTAGAAGTTGTTTAAATTTTATTTCGAGCATATTTGAGAGAGATTTTTAAATCTATTTTTAGTCTTCTTTTGC
>SUWZ01000007.1 GCA_015061185.1 Bacteroidales bacterium | reverse complement strand
ACAAACGACATATTATGTGCGAGATTTGCAGGGGAATGTGTTGGCGGTTTATGAGCATAAACATGCAGAGGGCGAGAGTGGGACATTTACGTTGGCGGAGCAGCATCTTTACGGCGCAAGTCGAATTGGAATGACGAAGCCAAATTTAGCACTGAACACCACTACGCCGGAAGCCCCGGTTCCAACCATCCATTACGAGCTCACCAACCACCTTGGCAACGTGATGGCGGTAATCACAGACGAACCCACCGACGCAGAGACCCCTGCGGTGGAGAGCCTCACAGACTACTATCCCTTTGGAATGACCATGCCGGGCAGGAGTTACAATGCCCACACCTATCGCCACGGCTTCACCGGACACGAGAAAGAGAGCGACCTTTCCGAAGGCATCTACACCACCGAGTACCGACTCTACGACGCCCGAGTGGGAAGATGGCTGAGTGTAGATCCGTTGTTTGAGAAATATGTGGGCATGAGTCCGTATAACTATTGCGCCGGCAATCCGGTGAAGTTGGTGGATCCGGATGGAAGAGTATTTACAGAAGAAACAGAAGCATGGGCAAAGAGGATGGAAGAATATGCGACTGCAAGAATTGCAGCATTAGATGAAAAGATTGCAAAAAAAGAACAAAAAGGAAAAGATGCAACAAATTTACATTCTCAAAAAAATGAGTATATTAATGCCCAAAAGGAGATAGAAGAATTAAGGGGTTCAGATCAAGTTTATCATGTAGATTATTATGAACAACATTCCTCATCAGGAGAAAAAGACTCAAGAGGTTTTGTTTCCTATAACCAAGGGAATGGGCAATTTATAATTAATTTGAATAAAGTTAGTTATCTTGATAGTGGAAGTGATTTAGGGGTATTTGCTCATGAATTTAAACATGCATATCAGTTTGAAAAGGGACGGTTATCCTTTTTAAAAGATGAAAATTCTATTGTCACCAAAAGATCGGGATATTTATATGATTTAACAGATGAGTATGAGGCGCATCAAAGAGGAAGTCTGTTTGATGCCGTGGGATTGACACCTGATGCTAAAGTTTATCCAAATATTGGTAAGGAAGAAAGACATATTGGGGATGACAATATTATGCAGTATAACCATAACAAAAATTTTAAAAGATATGATCCTTTGGAGAATGATATTTATCGTATTAGGAAGTAGCATACTTGGCTCTTGTTCAAGTTCAGTTATCTACGATTTGTATACCGGTCACGTGTATAATCAAGATGTTTTTATATTGTTTTGTAAAGCAGATAGCACTTATGTTTATAGTAATTCACTACATTCAAGAGGACCTTTTGCAAAAGAAATAGGGGAATATAAAACTATAAGAGATACAATATTTTTATATCCTCAATTTGATTTAATAAGAAAGAATAAACCTCCTCATATTTGCAGAATTTACGATTGTTGTAAATCCGGTTATACAACTATTGACAATGATACAGCAGTTGAAAAATGCATAGATAAAAGAATTTATGTAGTTAAAGAAGATTTAATACAAGATTATACACTTGAATATCATTTCCCAAATGACAGCAACGCATTTAATTGGAATGAGAATTTCCCTCTTCGACGAAGAAAAATACTTCAATCAAAGTGGGAAAAAAGTGTACTTTATAGTAGAAAAGTGATAGATAGAATTTGGTGATTTTAAATTTTTAGAGTAAAGGAATTTTAAATAATTCCTTCCCTCGTTAGCAACCTTGTTACTGACGAGGGAAGCGCGCCCGGAGGTGAAGAAATTTATGACAAGAGTTGACAAAACAGAGACAAAATATGGGTGCAAAATTGTGTGAACATACATGCGGTGAGTTCTATAAATTCACCGTTTCTAATTAAGAAAACGTAAATCAAGGGGGAGAACTTTTCGGTAATTTTTGATTTATTTCGGCAACTTGCTGTTTGTCAGTCGGTCACAGTGCTCGCACTGCTTCTTTCTTTCGCTCAGCAATTTACTCGAAATAAATTCAAAAATTCCTCGAAATGAATTTATAGAACCCACCTTACTTCTATATCCTCGACCATTTAGGCTCCACTTCTATGTTTTTGGATGTAGATGGAAATATTTCACAATTAGTCACTTATATTCCATACGGAGAAATTTTTGTAGAAGAGCGCAACGGAGCATGGAATTCACCTTACTTGTTCAATTCCAAGGAATTAGACGAAGAAACCGGCTTGTACTACTATGGAGCAAGATATTTGAACCCAACAAATGGTATGTGGTTGAGTGTGGATTCGTTATTTGAGAAGTATGTGGGCATGAGTCCGTACAACTACTATATGCTCAATCCTGTAAAGTTGGTGGATCTGGATGGAGAGGATGTTGTAATTTGTGATGGTGAAGAACATTTCCTATATGAACCCCAAACTTCTAATTTGTATGATGGTAATAATGTTGTCATAAAAAATAGTGTAGCAGTGTTGAATGATATGTATTCTACTAAATCAGGTTCAAAGGTGTTGAATGCTTTAATTTCTTCTCCAACAGAGTATAAAATCAAGAGTACTGGGGATGCGTAATGAAAAATATCTTTTGGAATCTTTGTTTGGAAAATAAATTTGTTACGTTAGTGTTGGCATCTGCATTTGCATTAATTTATTCTATCAATGCGATTAGTTGCCAACGTTGGCATTCAAATATAATTGTTGACAGTTTGGTCTCGGTTACTCCCATACAATTTGAAATCAAAGATCAACAACAGATTTTAATTAGAGATTCTACGGTTAAAGATACACTAAAATCGTTAGTATATGTTGTTTTTGACACAATTCCAAACACAACAGGAGGTTACGAGGTGGTTCCTATATCTGTTTCTGATATTTTAAAAAAGGGAGGAGTACGTGATACTTTTTGTTTTAAATATAATGATTTGATAATTGATAATCTAAAAAAACGTAACTACAATCTTATCTCAAGTGGTGTAGCAGTAGTTATTCCATTTTTGCTAATCATTTATCCCTGAGAGTAAATGAAGATGAGTATATGAAACAAGTGTTAAAAATGACATCTCAATATCCAAAACTAGTACTTAATTTGAAAATAGGGAGATACATAGACACAAGAATTATTCCTACAAATATTCCTACAAATATTATCATAAGAGGTTCTAAGATATTACTTATCATGCTTGTTTGGTAGTCAACCTCTTCCATGTATTGGTTTTTCAGACGATTAAATACAGAATATAGTTGATTAACCTCTTCGCCAACTTTAACAAGAGATATCATTTTTTTATCGTAAATATTAAATTGAGATAGGCTCTCATGAAATGATTTTCCTTTCATCATATCCTTTTCAATGACTTCTAAAGAGATTTTTATAGGATAAAATTCGATCATTTTTTTTAGCAATCTGATTGACTGTAAAATAGGGATATGAGCACTTGTTAATAGTGCCATTGCAAGTGAAAAACGAGCAAGGTACATTTTACGTGTCAACTCCCCAAAAAACGGAAGATTTAAAATAAATTTTGCCTCTATTTTTGCAAATTTAATATTGTTTTTAAATGCAATATATCCAATGATAATGGATGTTATTATCAATATTATAATCTCAATATTATCAGTTATAGCGTTAGAAATATTTATAATTAGTTGTGTTAAGTAAGGAAGTTCATTTCCAAATCGTGCAAATACATCTTGAAACATAGGAACAACTACAATCATCATAAATATTACGGCTACAATAGCAATAGTAAATATAAAAATAGGATATGATAGTGCAGTTGTAATTTTCCTTTTTTGTTCTACCTTTTTAGTATAGTATATAACTAATTCTTTAAGAATATCGCAAAGTCCACCAGTCTCTTCCCCAATTTTTATACTATAACATTCGTAGTTAGAAAACTGATTACTCATTTTTATAGCTTCTGATAAGCTTACGCCTTCTATAACTGACTTTTTAATTTCAGAATATATTTCTTTTTCCTCTTTACTATTAATTTCTTCACACATTAATTCTAGTGTGCTACGCAAATCAATTCCAGAAGATAATAAAATGTGAAGTACATTGTAGAAATTACATTTTTTTTTGTCGCTAAGTTTCTTGCTTCCCCAAGAATACTCTTTATAAAACGGTTTTAAAATGTTATCTTTCCAGTTCTTCTTTGATTTAATCTTTTTGTGGTTTATTTGACTAATCTTTATTGCTGCCATGTTATTAATGATTATTTGAAATTTCAAATTTTGATGGGTATTGTTTTATAAATTTGTATGGATATATTGTATTATTCATTATGATGTTAAATGTTAATTCATCAATTGTACCATGAATTTGTTTATTATCTTGAAAGAGTGTATTATATTCTGATGTTGTCAATTTAAACGTGTCTGTAACATTATTAATTTGTCTTGTAATAATATTATTGTTAAATGTATATTGACAAACTTTTTCAAAAAAAGTTATTTTAATAATTTCGTTATTAACATCAATTTGTTCTGCTTGGCTAAAATCATTTAGTAGGGATAAATGCAGCATATACAAATCTTTATATGTTTGATTGTCCATTTGATAGTTAAATAATTGATTATAAGTTATCCTAAAAACAGAAAAGGCAATGCCAATAATTAATAGACTGATTATCATTGTAACAATGACATCCGTAAGTGAAAAACCTGCTACTTTCTTCATGGTATTATTATTTGCTTATATGAATATAAGTTTCTCTTTTTTTCATTGTAAGCAGTAACTATAAATGTTTTTAATATATCGTCTGATTTATATGATTCTATTTTACGTTCAATTGTTAATCCTTTAATATCAAAAATTTGATTTGTATATTGAGATTTTGAGAGACTTTCTGTTGCGATTCGGTTTACTTCTATAAATGCAATTGCTTTCTCTCTTTTGTTATCTGAATGTAGTATATTTATGTAAATCATGCTAGACATTGCAAAACACGTCATAATAATAATCATAGAAATCATTGCTTCAACAAGCGTGAATCCATTAATTTTTTTGTTTAGTATATCCATTTTATTACGCCCCCTTTTGTTCCTTCGTTAATTAAATCTATACCAATGTAATTGTTAGATAATTTATGTATATTTATATCAGCGTCCATAATTGTGTTTTCATATACGGATGAGTTCGTTCGAAGTATAATTTTTTTTGTGTATAATGTTCCATGTATTGCACCCCTAATTTCAGTGTAACTATTGGAATATACTTGTCCTTTTATGATGCTATTTTTTGAAATATTTAATACAGATTTTGACGCTTCATCTGTAATATTCATAAATGCAATTCCATACAATGAACTATTTTGCATTATTGATAATTTCGCGTTGCCATGTGTTTCCTTATTAATTCCAATTACAGAAGGATATGTTAAATTACAATTTTCTTTTATTGTAATTGAGTCGGAAGCATAAGCTTGAAGGTTGCCGCAAAATCCTTCGTTAATTTGAATGTATGGTGCAAAGCAAATAACATCAGACAAATTAGAAGAAGGTTCGATTATGATACTTTTTTTTGAAATGATTACGATTTTACCTTTTAGTATTTTTTTATTTAAAATAATCCTCTTATTAGAGTATAAGGTGATTGTACTATCTGCAATGAATGATACAGACAATGAGTCTGATTTAAAATCATCTATTGGAACGATTTTTGAATCATACTCCATATAAGTATCCATTGCTTGATTTAGAGTTAATTTTGTAATATTTTCATTTAATGGTGGTAATATGCACTCGCTAGTTTTGATGAGTGATTTTATAGGTTTCCCAGTAAAAATTTTTCCTTCAACGTTTCCTTCGGTAAATTTGGCTTCAGGTAGTTTACAATTCCCAATTATATTTACATTCCCAACCAGAGCTATACTCTTTCCTGATTCAGGAATGAATAGTGCTATGCTTGAACTATCTTGTGTGTAACTACCAATCATAGCAGAAAGTGTTTTTTTTTGCCCTTTGTGGTGTGCAGTAGCTTGTAGTATATCAAATGCACCCCATTGCTCTTTTGATAGAATCACAGAGTCTTGTGTACTATCATACAATGATAGGTGTATTTCTTGATTATATGGGTATTTTTCAGAGTGAGCAATTAGAATGTTCAAAGCAGAATTGGCATTGGTCACTAATTTTTCAGTTAAAATAACTCTATAGATTACAATTTCCTTTTGATAGGCTGTTAATATTAATGAACTACTTAATATTATAACTATGATAAATATTAATATTGCAAATGGCAAAGAATATCCGTCAGTTCGTTTGAAAATCAGTCTGTTCATCTTTTATCTTGCTTCTTTGATTTTTCTTTTAGTCTTTTTCTGTTGTTTGTCTCAGAGAAAGATGATGATTTAGAATCTTCTTTGTTTATAAATATCTTTTTTATTAACTTTCTTAAGTTCTTTTTCTCCTTTAATTTCCCTTTTTTATAGATTTCACTGGATATGATTTTATTATCCTTGTAAACATAACATTTACCATTTAGTTGCCCATTTCTGTATTTTTCTACTTTTGAAATATTTCCATTTTTATCGTAGGTTATGGATTTTCCATTTTTAATTCCCTTTTTATAAGTAGTTAAATTAATTACTAATCCGTCTTGGTATGATGTCCACTGATTTTCTTTTAGATTATTCTTGTATGTCCCTTTAATTGCATATTTATTACTGTCTGCATATTGAATATATGTCCCATTTTTTATTCCATTTTCATATTCGATATAAGAAGACAAGGAGCCATCTTCGTGCCAATAATACCATGATCCGTTTTTTGTTCCATGTAAGTAATTCCCTTTTTCAACTAAATTATAAGTACTTTTTTTAAATTTTGTATATTCTCCGTTTAGTAATTTTCCACTATAATTTCCATAAGAATTATGTATGGCATTATTATAAAACCAAGTATAATTCTTATCTATTTCTGCTAAAATTACTGACTTTGATTCTGTAATAAACTTATATACGTATAAAGAATCATCACATTGTAGGTAATACTTCTTTTTATATTCATCAAATAAGTTGTCATTATCTCTTGAAATTCCATTTTGACAAACAATCACTAAAAGTGATAGAATTAAACATGTATATTTCATTTTTTTACGATTTTATATTTTTGTTGATATTCTACAATTATACTATCTTGTGTTATTTTTTGTATTCTAACATTCTCTACAATTTCATCTTTTTGTATAAAATATGATTTATTATTAATCTTAAC
Organism: Bacteroidales bacterium; assembly: GCA_015061185.1. Taxonomy (GTDB): domain Bacteria; phylum Bacteroidota; class Bacteroidia; order Bacteroidales; family Paludibacteraceae; genus UBA1181. The sequence continues at coordinate 66,845 of SUWZ01000007.1, read as the reverse complement.
GATTGCAGTTGTCATATTTTGAGACTTTATCATACCCTCATATCTTATTGACGGCCACACAATTGAAGTATTTTCTCTTTTTTGAGAACCCATCTTTTTTTTTATGTAATTTTGTTTGTATTTATTGTCGCTTTTAGCAATATCTTGTATAGTCGTTTTTATTTTTTTTGTCCCTTTTAAAAACGGATCCTCATAGCTTAAAGATAAGCTAAATGTATCTATAGTCTTGGAGTCATTAATCTGAGAATAATTATTTACTTTATTTGTATTTTCCGACTCTATGTCTGAATGGGAAAATATTTTGTATACAATTGTCCCCCAAATGATTAATACAACAATACTTAGGATGTATGTGATCGTCTTATTTTTCATATTATAAATTTTCTTTTACAAACTTATAGATTTTATTGTCCTGGCATTGATTCCCTGCTTTGTCTATGCTGATAACAGTCCAATAATAGATGCCTGCTGGGATTGTATCACTATATTGTGTATTGGATGTTTTTATCGATAGAACGATGTCTGAAAGATTTTCATCTTTTGCAACAATTAAACTATCAATGATTTCACTTCCCTCATCTTGTATTTTTGACCAATGAAATGTGATGCTATCTGTAAAAACTGTTTCAAAATTATTAGGGGACTTTAATGTACTAGCTCTGGGTGATTTTGTATCAATTGTGAATGTAGAACTAAATGATTTGGTGGAAGAGATTTTGTTGTTAGCACTAATACACCATTGATATACATCATTTTCGGGTACAGTTAATTTATATTCTGGTGAAGTTAGTTTTACTTCGGAAATTGTTTCATTAAATGAATTAACCAAAGTGAATTTATATTCATCTGCATTGTAAAGTCTATTCCATCGGAAAGTTATTTCTGTTGAATTGAGTGCAGAACCATTTGTGGGCGAATATTGTATAAGTTTTTCTTCACTCAAATTCATGGTACTGTCAATGTTAAATTTACTGATAGTATATTCAGTTTCACTAATTTCATTGATGGCTTTTATTCTCCATTCAAAATTTCCTGGGTTTAATGCGAATGTTATTTTATTAGTGGTGATTATTGAATCGTACATTAGTGTTTGAGCATCTGCAAATGTTGGACTGACAATCTGAATTTTGTATGCATCAGCATCTGTTACGGGCTCCCAAAAAAAAGTAACCGTAGAGTTGCTTATTGATGTATTATTTTGGGGTACTAATATCTCTACGCAGGTATTTGAGATATCCTTCACTAATAAATCTTGACAACATAGTAATGTTGAGATGAGCAATAAATTGGTAATTTTTTTTAGTGATGTCATATTTTACTTTTTTTTATTTTAATATTTTGAATGTATATATGAGTAAATAACTTTACTTTTTTTGATCGTATATCTTTTTGCTTTATGAACTTAACAGAGGATACCATGCCCATCTTATTCTTTTGTTCCAAATCATAAATAAACAATAAATTGTCTTTAAATGAGCCTTCTATAATTAATTTATTACATAATATCTCATAACCCTCATATTCAGATACGTATGTTTGAGGAAATTCAATTAAGGTTACAGGATTCTCTCTACAATAGTTTGTTACTTTTTCTAATAATAGTTGTTCAGTATCAATATCTTTTGTATCAATCAATAAGTGTTCCATCTGATTTATTTTTGTATTGAGTTCGTTCATTTTTAGTGGAGCATCCTTAATCGTTTCTATTTTAATTGTTTGTTTAGTATATTCAGTAATAGCATTTATGGTGTTTCTAACTGATAGAGTGTAAACACATATTGCTAATATTATAACTAAAAATATAGTGATATAATATATTTGTTTATATGTTAATTGTTTCATGTTCAAATATTTATGGTGATTGTAAAATCTGCTTTGTTCTCTTTTTCTTTGTATTCATATTGTATGATATTTATATCTTTAAAACTATTTATGTCTTTTAGTTTTTTTATCCATGAATTAAATATATAACTATCTATACTACTCCCGATAAGTTCAATTTTATTTCTTTTGAAAATTATTTTTTCTTTGAACGAATTGTTTTTTTCTATTGGATTAACATTTATTTCCGATAGCACTATTGTTTCGGGAATTTCCTGAGCTATTAAATCCAAATAATAAGATATTTGTGTTTGTCCTAATAATCCTGATTGTTGTAGAAATTTATTTTTAGAGATGTACGTTGCTTGCAGTGATTCTATTTGATTTATCAATAATTCACTCTCTTGTATTTCTGTGTTTAGGGTGTTAACTTTATTGTAATAATGATCAAATAATATGTAACTCACCATTAGTATGAAAAAGATTATTGGAATAGTGTATCGTATTATTTTAATACAACTATGTCGATACCGATTTTCGGAAATATAATTGTGTACTTCTGGAATCTCTGCATAATTACACAGCTCTTTCATCAAAATAGAAAATCCTAAAGATAGTGAAGGTAATAATTCTGAGGAAAATTCTTTATTGTCTATCTTTAATATCTTGTTTTCTATATTTTCTGTTAATTGAAATCCAATTATAGAATTTTCATTTATGTTTATTTCTGTATTCTTATATTTTATTGTAGAACAATGATTTTCAAGTAGTGGGATTATTGAGTTAAAGATAAAAGGTCCAATTGAAAGACCGACTATGAAATTTTTTTCACCAAATACTTTTATGAAACTATTTATTACACTTTTCCTTGCTATTGAGATGATTGAAGAGTTGTTTTCTGAGTTAATTTTGTTTAGTTGAAGATAAAAATCGTTTATATCAGCATCTGGCAAAATATGGTTTAATAACTTATCTTTGATCGGCATGTCATTTGTGTTTATTTGCCTGTAAATTATTCCTTTCCCGCTGATTATAATTCCTACTGCGGACTCAGGAGGAATATAAGAGATTACATCATCAATACTATTGCAACCAACTAAAAGAAAATTAAAATCTATTTCTTTCCCTTGTCTACTCAATTCTGTTAAAGAATAACTCTCTTTTATAGAAAGTTCTATGTCTATGACATAAACTTTTCTAGTTTTATCTATTATACTTTCTAATTTAAACATTTTAGAACACTATAGTAGGACGGATGAATATATGTAGTTGTGAATCTTCTTTACTCTTGGTTCTGCTTGAAAAGAGCCAACGGAGTATAGGTATTCTTGAAAGGATAGGGAGACCAGACCCTCGGTTAGACTTACTTTTTTCTTCTAGGCCACCAAGGAGAATCATCTCTTCATTTCGTACTCGCATCGTAGAGCTGAATGTTTTATTTTCAGAGCCTGGAGGTGCATCTTTCCCCGCAGCTTGTTTAAAGCCAGATTGAGAAACTTTTACATCCATAGTGATTTGATCGTCTCCAGAATACATTGGTTTTATAGAAATCGAAAGATTGGCATCAATCGATTTCCATTCGTACGATTGAATATTTTGTGGATTTTCGTTTCCTACCACGGTGTTTTGTACTTCTTTATAATATTCAGTTTCTCCAATTACTAAAGTGGCTTCATGGCTATTTAATGTTGCAAGTTTTGGGGTAGAGTGTATTTTAACTACTCCTTGATCTTCTAATGCACTTAATGATAAATAGAATGTTGAATTTACTTTCCCTAAATTGAAAAATGATCCCCAACTATTAATCCCGGATATTATATCATTTAGCACTCTTGAACTGAACGTTGTTGCTATTCCTCCGTTGAATGTAAATGAAGATTGTGAAACTTCCGTTCCTGATCCAAAGGAAATGCCGGTTGATGTAGAGTTATATACGTTTGAGCTTACCATAATAACTTCAATAAGAATGACGGGAACAACTTTATCTATGTTTATTAAAAACTTTTCAACTTCATCAATAGCTCGTTTAGAGCCGGATACAATTATACTATTTAGTTCTGGAAATTCTTTTAAAGTAACATCTTCTTGTATTTCTTTAGGGATGTATTCGTATAACTTATCAATTGATCTGTGCTGGAGCTGAATCACTTTAGTTTCTCTTAAATTCTCTATTTGGCGTTCTCCAATCATGTACAGGCAATTGTTAATCGTAAACGTATAGTTACTACCATTTAATATTTTGTCTAAAAATTCATCGTAAGAAACATTTTCAAGGTGTGTTGTGATATTTCCTTGTATGGGGGTGTAGACAATGAAATTCTTCTTTAACTCATTTGATATTTCTGTGACAATATCGTTTATTGATGCATCTTCTGCATTTAAAAAAATTTTATTTTGTTCTATTGTATAATCAAAATCGTTTTTTCTCGATTTCTTACGTTTTAATTCCTTTTTGTTTGATGACTGATTTATGTTATCAACCTCTCCAATTATTGAACTTCCTTGTTTATCTATTAAAATACAACTGTCCTCTGTAATAGAGGTTTGTAAGCCATTGGTTAATGCTAATTTGTTTATAGCGTTTTCTACAGAAAGATTCTCTATAAAGAAAGTAATTATATTGTTGCCTACCTCCGGTCCATATAGCACATTGCGTCCTGTCAACTTTGTTACTTCTTTGACAATTCTTGATAATGTATCAGAATTTAAATCCATGCTAATAAGTTTTTTATTTGCATTGTAGCGAATATCTAACTCTTTGGGTAATTTGATTTCTGATTGTGTTTCGTTCTGAACCCATTTTGAAATAGATAAAATATTATTGTATATTTCTATGTCTAAGTTGTATTGTTTGCAAAGAAAAATTAGTATTGAAGAGACTGAAACATCCGAAAAATTATTATTAACGCGCATGTCCAAATCAGGATTGATGTGAATGTTGATTTTGTTCGATTGTGCAATAGCATGTATAAAATCTTGGATATTTACATCAGAAACAGATAAATCTATCTCTTCTTTCAAACCTGGCATTGTTTCTGAAAGTTGTTTTAGTTTTTCTTCTAAACTCTTTAATTGTTCATCTCTTTTTATTACTTGCGCAGAAATGCTGACATTTATAAGTAAAAATGATAATATAAAAATTAATTGTTTCACGATGTTACAAATTATTTAATAAAATTGGATATATCTCTTCTAAAGATGTATTGCCTAATATAAAATCATTATATGCAGTTTCTGCTAAAGACAATATCTTTTTTTCGTGTTTAAATTTCTCTATATTAGAACTATTTTGTTTTATTAAATTCGATAATTCTAAATCTATTGGAATAACTTCGTATATTGCTTTTCTCCCATGGTAGCCAGTATAGTAGCACTCTTCACACCCACGTGCTATATAATGATATTCAGGTATATTGGTTGTTCTAAATTGTTGTGGTAAGTGTGAAACTTCAAATCTTATTTTTTCTTTGCATTTGGGGCATAATAAGCGAATTAATCGCTGGGCAACACATAAATTTATTGTATCTGCCAATAAAAAGGGAGGAATCCCCATATCACTTAGTCGAGATATTATTCCCCATGCTGAGTTGGTATGTATGGTGGATAAAACAAGATGACCTGTTAGCGCTGCGCGTATTGCCATTTGTGCGGTTTCGTTGTCTCGAATCTCTCCAAGCATTATAATGTCTGGATCTTGTCTTAAGAACGTACGCAATGCCTTAGAAAACGTTAATCCAATATCTTCTCTTAGTTGGACTTGATTAATTCCAGAAAGAGTGTACTCTATTGGATCTTCAATTGTCAAAATATTTCTCTCTATTTTATTTAAAGTCTTCAAGGTGGCGTACAATGTAGTACTCTTTCCAGATCCGGTAGGACCACTAATTAATATTATGCCATGTGTTTTTTTTATATTTTCTAAAAATATATTTTGCTGTTCTATTGTAAAACCCAACTTAGTTATCTCTATTCTGCTGGAATCCTTGTTCAGAAGGCGTAAAACTATCTTTTCTCCATTTAATGTTGGTAAAACAGATACTCGAATATCAAATTTTGTATTCCAACTTTCATGTAGTATGCGACCATCTTGTGGTAAGCGTTTTTCTGCTATATCTATGTTCGCTTTTATTTTTATTTTATTTATTAATGCGGGATAATTCTCTTTTTCTAACCTATGTTTTTCTAATAACTTACCATCTATTCTGTACCTTATTCTGCAAAATTCCTCATATGTCTCTATGTGAATATCACTTGATTGCATTTCTTGGGCTTCTTGTATTAATGATGTTAAAAAATCGTCAGATTTTATGTTAACAATTGTGTGTTCGTTAGAACTTTTATCTCCTGATTTTCTATAGTAGCGATTTAATGTATACTTGATAGTACCAGGATCAATTGGGACTAATGTTATTGTTTTATTGAGCGTTAGTTCTAACTCTTCTTTAACGTTGGGACTTAAATATTCGTTGTCTATGTAAAGAATCAGTTCTGTTTCTGTTATTGATTGGGGGACAATATGATAATGCCAAGCTTGTTGGTCTGTTATAATATGTTTGATATTTAAATTTATGTCAAGTGCTTTTATCATTGTTCTATAAGTAAACTTTGAAAGTAGATGTCGTTTTGAGTGTTAAATCCTAAGGCTATCACCAAACTATACAGTATAGATAGGTAGCCAATTAGGGCTATTTTTTCGTGCCTATTCATTAAAATTATGTGAATCACCAATGTCAAAATTAATGACGTAATCAAGAAAAAAAGGTAATTTATTGGAGAAAAAGCAACACTTAAAAATATGAAATATATAATATCTCCTAATCCTAATACATTGTTTATGAAAGATTCATTTCTCGTCTTTTTTTTAATTTTAAAATATAACATTAGTATTATTAATTGAAACAGAGTAATTGATATGTTTATTACAACATTTAATAAAATACTTTCAAAACCAATTGTGTAAACTCCTATTATGAACTGAAGTACTATTAAGATTATTAGCCATAGTAATGAAACAGAATATTTCGTAAAATCTTGATATGCTAATATCAATAAAATGGGTAAAATTGAAAGATTTATTTCCATTAGTCTTTTGTAGTTTCTTTTAAATTCTTGTCTTGATCAATTTCCCATACGTTGTATATTCCATCTCCATCGTAATCAACAACAGCTGTTGCTTTTGCAGTAAATGTAGTACTTTCTGCAGAGGTAATTTCGATTTGATAATTTGCTTTCCCTCCTTCTGAAACTAGCTTTTCTTGTTCAAAGCCAATCTCGTTTAAATCATTCGAGTATTTTGAATACATGTAGAAATGATTTTTTTCTAATGTGTGCAGATGACTCAGTTGTAGTTGTGCTTCTGTCGCTTTCGTTTTAGAAATCAGTGGCATAAGATTGGGCAATGCTAATAGCACTAAGATGCCAATTATAACTAATACGATTAGTAACTCTGGTAATGAGAACCCTTGAATCCTTCTTCCTTTCATACAAATACATTCTAAAATTGTCAAATAGAAAACGTTGCAAAATTAGTTTATTTGTTCTAGATTATCAACATTTTTTATAAAGTATCTTTTCTTTTAAGTATTGAAATTTTCTTCCAAATTTTGCAACATAATTTATGCCTTTTTGTTAGATTTTTCAAGAGATATTTTTTAAATTTGCAATTTGGAAAATAAATCATTACGTAAATGGCTGATAATAAAAAAATTAAGACCGCTTTAGTTTCGGTTTACCACAAAGACAAATTAGACGAGATAATTCGTAAGCTTCATTCAGAAGGAGTAGAGTTCATTTCAACCGGTGGAACTCAAACATTTATAGAGTCGTTAGGCATTCCATGTCAGGCGGTAGAGTCTTTAACAAGTTATCCTTCTATATTGGGAGGACGAGTTAAGACTTTGCATCCTAAAATTTTTGGAGGAATATTAGGACGTAGAGAGTTGGCACAGGATTTAGCTCAAATGGAGCAATATGAGATTCCTGAGATTGATTTGGTGATTGTTGATTTGTATCCTTTTGAAGATACTGTTGCTTCAGGAGCAGACGAACAATCTATTATCGAAAAGATCGATATAGGTGGAATTTCTTTGATTCGTGCTGCGGCTAAGAATTTCAAAGATGTAGTGATTGTTGCTTCTCAAGCGCAATATGAGCCGTTGTTGAATCATTTGAATGAAGAGGGCGCTACAACAAGTTTGGAGACTCGTAAATGGTTTGCAAAAGAGGCTTTTGCTGTCTCTTCTCATTATGATTCAGCTATTTTCAACTATTTTGATAACGAAGCTGATTCGGCTTTGAGATTGACTGCCAATTCTTCAAAATCATTGAGATATGGAGAAAATCCTCATCAGAGAGGTGTTTTCTTTGGTGATTTTGAAAAGATGTTCGAGCAATTACAAGGAAAGGAAATTTCTTACAACAATTTGTTGGATATTGATGCTGCGGTTAATTTAATCGCTGATTATGATGACATCACTTTCGCTATCTTGAAACACAACAATGCTTGTGGTGTAGCATCCAGACCTAACTTGACTGATGCATGGAACGATGCGTTGGCTGGTGACCCGGTTTCTGCTTTTGGTGGCGTGTTGGTTACTAATGCAGTTATCGATAAGCAGACTGCTGAGAAAATCAATGAGATCTTCTTTGAGGTAATCATTGCTCCGGATTATGATACTGATGCTTTGGAGGTTCTTTCTCAGAAAAAGAATCGTATCATCTTGATTCAAAAAGAGACAAAATTGCCAACAAAACAGATTCGTACTGTTTTGAATGGTGTTTTGATGCAGGATAAAGATACAAAGAGTGAAACAGCTGAGGATATGAGAACTGTTACAGAAAAGGCTCCTACTGATGCTGAGATTCAAGATATGATTTTTGCCAACAAAATTGTAAAACATTCGAAGTCAAATGCAATCGTTTTGGCTAAAAATGGACAATTATGCGCAAGTGGTGTTGGGCAAACTTCTCGTGTGGATGCCTTGAAACAAGCAATTGAAAAGGCTCACTCTTTTGGGTTTGACTTAAATGGTGCTGTAATGGCTTCTGATGCATTCTTCCCATTCCCTGATTGTGTGGAGATTGCTAAGAATGCAGGTATTACTGCGGTTGTTCAACCAGGCGGTTCTATTAAAGACCAAGCTTCTGTTGATTATTGCAACGAGAATGGTGTGGCAATGGTGATGACAGGATTTAGACATTTTAAACATTAAAAAACATTCTAAGATGGGATTATTCTCTTTCACACAAGAGATTGCGATTGACTTGGGAACAGCCAATACAATCATCATCCATAATGATAAAATTGTGGTTGATGAGCCTTCGGTTGTTGCTCTGGATCGCAAGACGGATAAATTGATTGCCATAGGCGAGAAGGCTCGCCAAATGCATGGTAAAGCGCATGAGGGGATTAGAACTGTTCGCCCATTGCGCGAGGGTGTGATTGCCGACTTTAGTGCGGCTGAACACATGATGCGTGGTATGATTAAGATGGCTTTTTCAAGCAATAGATGGTTCACTTCTCCATCGTTTAAGATGGTTGTTTGTATCCCTTCAGGTAGTACCGAAGTGGATTTAAGAGCTATCAGAGACTCTTCTGAACATGCCGGAGGTCGCGAGGTTTATACAATCTATGAACCGATGGCTGCTGCAATAGGAATTGGTATCGATGTTGAGGCTCCCGAGGGAAACATGATTGTCGATATAGGTGGTGGTACCACAGAAATTGCCGTGATTTCGTTGGGTGGTATTGTTTCTAATAAGTCCATCAAAATTGCAGGTGATGACTTGACGGATGATGTTATCGAATACATGAGAAGACAACATAACATCAAAGTGGGAGAACGTACGGCTGAGTTAATCAAAATTAATGTCGGCTCTGCTTTAACAAGCTTGGAGGAACCGCCTGAAGATTATATTGTGCGTGGTCCTAACCAAATGACGGCTCTTCCTATGGAGGTGCCTATCTCTTATCAAGAGGTGGCTCATTGTATCGAGAAATCTATTTCGAAAATCGAAGCAGCTATATTAAGTGCTTTGGAACAAACTCCGCCGGAGTTGTATGCTGATATTGTTACTCGTGGTATCTGGTTGGCAGGTGGTGGAGCTCTGTTGAGAGGGTTGGATAAGCGTTTGTCCAATAAAATTGGTATCCCTTTCCATGTGGCTGATGACCCGCTACATGCAGTGGCAAGAGGAACCGGTGTGGCGTTGAAAAACGTGGATAAATTTTCTTTCTTGAAACGTTAATTTGAATTCTCTTTCGGGTAGATTTGAATTTTCTTTCTGAATAATGAATCAACAACCACAGGGTAGTTCTTATTGGAGTTTCTCTTGTGGTTGTTATTTTATGACTGCTTTTGTCAGTCGGGTGAGTTGTATGTCTGTTTTTATTTGATGTTGATTCCTTCTTTTCGAAGATGAGAACATTGATAAAATTTTTGTTGAGATTCAAAACGCTGTTTTTTTTCTTGGCGTTGGAGATTTTGTCGTTGGTATTGATTGTTAATCATAATCAGTTTCAACGGGTACACTTTTTGCATACAAGTAACTCCCTTGTAGGATCTGTTTTTCGATTGTCTAATTCTGTTTCTGATTATTTTAAATTATCAGATGTTAATGAGTCCTTAGCTCTCGAAAATTCGTTGTTGAAGGAACGTTTGTTTTATTTGGAAGGGCAGTTAAGCTCTTTTAAATATATGCCAACCTTTGAATCGGATTCATCTAAATATAAGTTGATAACAGCAAAAGTGATACAAGCTACAACTAACTACCGAAATAATTATCTCACCTTGGATAAGGGATCTGCAGATGGATTGAAAGTTGGGATGGGTGTTGTATCTGATTTGGGCGTGGTTGGAATAGTTTGCAGTGTATCAACTCATTTTTCGGCGGTACTCCCTATTATTAACGACAATTCGAGGATTAGTGTCCAAGTGGACGGAAAAACTCATTCCGGTACGTTAAAGTGGCAGAAGGCAGATATCCGTTATGCGTTTTTGGATGAGGTCCCTTTGTATGTGTCGATTGCTAAGGGCGATGGGGTAAAAACAAGTGGCTATTCAACAGTCTTTCCGGAGGGAATAAATGTAGGTGTTGTGGAAGAGGTTAGGAAGAAAAATGATAACTTTTATGATATAAAGGTTAATTTGGCAGTTGACTATAATAATTTACATTTTGTTAATGTTATTTCTTTTATCCATTCGGAAGAAAATGATAGTTTGCAAATGAAAGGAGGTAGTTTAGATGATTAATGATTCTTTTAGATATGTTTTTTCTTTTGTAGGATGGGTGTTGTTGCAAGTTTTATTGCTTAATAATATTCATTTTTTAGGATTCATTAATCCTTTTCTATATCTATATTTTCTTTTGAGTTTACCCTCTTCTGTTTCTCGGGATATGCACCTTTTGTTGGGATTTCTTTTGGGTCTCTCGGTTGATATTTTTAGCGGCACAATGGGATGTAACGCTTTTGCATCGGTGTTGTTAGCCTACCTTAAACCTTATACCCAGCGACTCTTTGGACCTCGCGAGTATAACGAAGTGATAACTCCTTCTCTCTATTCATTCGGAACAATCAGGTATCTTCAATATGTCTCTTTCTTAGTCCTGATGCATCAAATATGCTTCTTTTTTATCGAAGCTTTCACATTTGTTTTCTTTTGGAATACACTATTAAAGGCGTTTTGTTGTTCTTTATTTACAGTATTTTTTATTTTTTCGATTGAATATATTAAGCAGCGCTGATAGATGATAAACGATTTATACGGAAATAGAAAATATGTCATCGGTGGATTAATGGTTTTGGTGGTATTAATCTACATTTTGCGCTTGTTTAGTTTACAAATTTTAGATGATTCCTATCAGGATAAGGCGGATAGTAATGCCTATTTAAAACAGATAGAATTCCCTGCCAGAGGATTGATTAAAGATCGTAATGGGAAAATCCTTGTCTTTAATAAGCCTTCATACGATGTGATGATGGTGGTACGTGAGATGAAACAGTTTGACACGCTTGGTTTTTGTACGTTGTTGAATATCTCTCAAGAGGAGTTTGATATTCGGATGAAAGACCTAAAAAAGAGAGTAGGGTACTCCTCTTACACGCCGCAACCTTTTATGACCCAGTTGCCTCCGGAAGATTATGGGGTATTGCAAGAGCAACTTTTTCGCTTCCCGGGTGTCTATATGCAGATGAGAACTATACGAAACTATAATTACTCTGCTGCCGCTTTGTTGTTGGGGTCTGTTGGGGAGGTGAATCGTAAAATGATTGAGAAGGATGAGTTTTATGTCTTGGGGGATTATGCAGGACAAAATGGGGTGGAACAGACATACGAGAATGTTCTAAGAGGCAAGAAGGGGGTCGAAGTCTTTTTGAGAGATGCGCATGGACGTATCCAAGGGAAATTAGACGATGGTGCGCATGACATTCAGTCTAAAGCGGGACAAAACCTAACTCTCTCTATTGATATCGATTTGCAAATGTATGGAGAGCAATTGATGGAAAATAAAGTTGGTAGTATTGTGGCAATTGATCCTAAAACGGGAGAGATTTTAGCTCAGGTTTCGAGTCCGACTTACGACCCTGCAATTTTATCAGGAAGAAAAAGATCCGAGAATTATGAGAAGTTGTTGAAAAATCCATTAAAACCTTTGTTAGACAGGCCGGTAATGGCGTATTATCCACCCGGTTCTACATTTAAAGTCGCTAATGCATTGATTTTTGAACAAGAGGGTATCATCACTCCTAACACCTATCTATCTTGTCATTTAGGTTATCATGTCGGACGATTCTCTGTTGGTTGTCATGCTCACTATTCTCCATTGAATCTTGTTCAATCTGTTCAGCACTCTTGTAATGCCTACTATTGTGCTTCTTTTAGGACGATGATGGATCATAAGAAGTACAAAAATATTTCGGACGCCTTCGAAACATGGAAAAATCACATCGTATCCTTGGGATTTGGATATAAATTGGGTGCAGATGTTCCTAATGAGAAACGGGGTTATATTCCCAACTCCGGAGTTTATGATAAATTGTATGGCAAAAACAGATGGAAATCGTTGATGATTGTATCCAATTCAATCGGGCAGGGAGAAATTTTAACTACCCCTTTGCAGATAGCCAATTTAGCGGCAATTGTGGCGAATAGGGGATATTACGTTGTCCCTCATTTAGTAAAAGAGATTGAAGGAGGAGAAATAGATAGTATCTATCGAACAAAGAAGATTACAACCATTGATCCGAAGCATTTTGCTCCTATTGTAGAAGGTATGGATTTGGTTATGAGAGCCGGGACAGGGTGGTATTCCAGAATAGATAGCGTGGCTGTTTGTGGAAAAACCGGTACTGCTGAGAACCCTCACGGCGAAGACCATTCGCTGTTTATGGCATTTGCCCCGAAGGATGATCCTAAAATTGCCATTTGTGTTGTGGTCGAAAATAGTGGATTCGGTGCAACTTGGGCCGCTCCAATTGCTTCGCTGATGATAGAAAAGTATCTCAAAGGTTATATCGCCCCTCGTAGAATCCCAATGGAAGAGAAAATGTTAAATTCAAATTTATTACCAAAGGATGTCGTCTCGTCGAATTAATATATTAAGCAATATTGATTGGGTTACAATTGCAATCTATTTTTTGCTTGTAATCGCTGGCTGGTTCTGTATCTATGGAGCTGTTTACAATATGGAAGAGGTTCCTTTCTGGGATTTCAACTATAGATATGGGAAACAATTGATTTGGATAGGTTTAGCTTCTGTTATCGCTTTGTTTCTAATGCTTCTTGATAGTAAAATTTATAATATTTTTGCCTACCATATCTATGCGTTATTGCTACTACTATTGCTGGTAACAATTTTTGTCGCCCCGGAAATTAAGGGTTCTCGTTCTTGGTTGGTCTTAGGTCCGATAAGCCTTCAGCCCGCAGAATTTGCAAAAACTGCTACTGCTTTGGCTTTGGCTAAATTTATGAGTTCTTATAATTTTAAATTGTATAATCTGAGAGATGCCTCAATTGTCGGTCTCATAATTTTTATCCCTTTTTTGTTGATCATACTTCAGAATGAAACAGGGTCTGCGTTGGTCTATGTATCTTTGTTACTTGTTTTATATAGGGAGGGAATGCCTGGTATTTTTCTCTTTTTGGCTTTTTGTTTGGCGGTTATCTTTATTGTCTCGATACGATTTGGTGCAGAGCCAATTATCTCGGCGTTCCCGGAAGAGTCATACGGACTTTTTTTGGTGATGATTTTTTCCCTTCTGGTTCAAATATTGTTTCTTCTTATTTACGAAAAAAATAATAAAGTGCCCCTTATAATTTTTATTGCATCTGCTGTAATATTTTTTGTAGGGACGTTGGTTTATAAGTTGGCAGATTTCCCGATAAAATTTACCTATCTGGGCTTTGGTGTTACGGGGATTGTCACTCTTTATTTAATTTTTAATGCAATATCAGAACGTAGAAAAACGTTTGCGTTGATAGCTCTCTTTGGTCTATTTGCCATCGGATTCAGTAGTTTGTCTGAAACGGCTTTTAAGAGTTTGCTCCCTCATCAACAGACACGTATCAAGGTGACGTTAGGAATGGAGAATGACCCTAAAAAGGCGGGTTACAATGTTAATCAATCCAAGATTGCCATCGGTTCCGGTGGATTAACAGGGAAAGGTTTTTTAAATGGTACTCAAACAAAATTAAAATATGTGCCGGAGCAAGATACAGACTTTATATTTTGCACGGTAGGAGAGGAGTATGGGTTTGTGGGCTCTGTGACAGTGCTATTCCTCTTTTTATTCCTTTTTTTGCGACTTCTTTTTCTGGCAGAGCGACAGCGCTCTTTGTTCAGTAGAATTTATGGTTATTGCGTCGCCTCGATTGTCTTTTTCCATTTGACAATTAATATCGGTATGGTTCTTGGATTGACTCCCGTTATTGGTATTCCTCTTCCTTTTTTTAGTTACGGTGGCTCTTCCTTGTGGGGATTTACTATCTTGCTTTTTATCTTCTTACGATTGGATGTGAGCAGGACCGAATATTTTGCATGACTTTTCTAAGGAGATTTTATAGAATTCACCTTAAAAGCATCTTTCAATGATGACTAAAAAGAGAGAGGCTCAAATCAATAATAAAGCAGATTCTCTTCTAACGTTAAGAGAGAAAAACAACCAAATATTGTGCATATTTATACAAAAATAGAATCAAAATGGCTAAAAATATTCGCAAATATTAAAATTTATTTGTTTATTATGCCATGTTTCACTACTTTTGTAAATCATAGAAAACGAATAATAAACAAGAGGACATAAATTATGGCAAAAGTTGAAGATTTGGATCAGGTAGTGGTTCGATTTTCTGGGGATTCCGGAGACGGAATGCAGTTGGCAGGAAATATTTTTTCCACTATATCCGCAACAGTGGGTAATGACATTTGTACATTCCCTGATTATCCAGCAGATATTCGCGCCCCACAGGGCTCATTGACCGGAGTTTCCGGATTTCAAGTGCATATTGGTGCAGAGAAAGTTTTTACGCCCGGTGATAAATGTGACGTGTTGGTGGCAATGAATCCGGCCGCCCTTAAAACTCAATATAAGTTCTGTAAACCTACAGCTTCAATTATTGTTGATACAGACTCGTTTAAGGAGTCGGATTTGAAGAAGGCTAACTTTGAAACCAATGATCCATTCGCAGAGATGGGCATCAAGAATGATGTCATTGCAGCTCCAATCACCCAAATGGTGAAAGATTGTTTGGCTGATTCCGGAATGGATGCAAAAGCTGTTTTGAAGTGCAGAAATATGTTTGCTTTGGGATTGGTTTGTTGGTTATTTAATCGCGACCTTTCTATTGCAGCTAATATGTTGAGAGAAAAATTTGCGAAAAAACCGGCCATCGCCGAGTCTAATATCAAGGTAATTCAAGCCGGATATGATTATGGACATAACACTCACTCTTCTGTTTCTCATACTTATACAGTGGAAACCAAGGGAACCAAAGAGAAGGGTGTTTTCATGGATATCAACGGAAATAAAGCCACTTCGTATGGTTTGATTGCAGCTGCAGAAAAAGCAGGATTGAAACTTTATTTGGGTTCTTATCCTATTACTCCTGCAACGGATGTTTTGCATGAGTTGGCAAAGCATAAATCTTTGGGTGTTGTTACTGTTCAATGTGAAGATGAAATTGCAGGTTGTGCTTCTGCTTTGGGTGCCTCTTTTGCCGGAGCCTTGGCTTGTACTTCAACATCCGGTCCGGGTATTTGTTTGAAATCCGAAGCCATGAACTTGGCTGTTATTATGGAGCTTCCTTTGGTGGTTCTTAATGTTCAACGTGGTGGACCAGCTACCGGTCTTCCTACTAAATCGGAACAAACAGACTTGCTTCAAGCTCTTTTCGGAAGAAATGGAGAATCTCCTATGCCGGTTATTGCTGCTACTTCTCCTACAGATTGTTTTGATGCTGCATATATGGCATGTAAGATTGCGTTGGAACACATGACTCCTGTGGTCTTGATGACTGATGCTTTTGTTGCGAATGGTTCTGCTGCTTGGAAATTGCCTGATTTGGCAGAATATCCTGCAATTAATCCTCCGTATGTTACTCCAGAAATGAAGGGTTCATGGACTCCTTACCAAAGAAATGAAGTGGGTTCTCGTTTTTGGGCTATTCCAGGAACGGAAGGTTTTACTCATATTTTAGGAGGTTTGGAGAAAGATAACAAAACCGGAGCAATTTCAACAGACCCTGACAACCATGATTTGATGACTCGTTTGCGTCAAGAAAAAATTGACAAAATTCAAGTTCCTGATTTGGAGGTGCTTGGAGACGTAGATGATGCAGAGTTGTTGATTGTTGGATTTGGTGGAACTTATGGTCATTTGCGCGCTACAATGGATCGTATGAGAAAGAATGGAAAGAAAGTGGCCTTTGCTCACTTTAAATATATTAATCCATTGCCTAAAAATACGGCCGCTGTACTTAAAAAATACAAGAAAGTGGTTGTTGCAGAGCAGAATTTAGGTCAATTTGCAGGTTGGTTACGCATGAAGGTGGATAACTTTGTTCCATATCAATTTAATGAGGTGAAGGGACAACCTTTTGCAGTAGCTGATTTGGAAAAGGCTTTCATGGAAATTTATAATAAGTAATAACGGTAAATAGAGAAACAATGTGCGAATATACAGCAAAAGATTATAAGAAAGGACAACCGCGTTGGTGCCCCGGTTGTGGAGACCACTTCTTTTTGGCCTCTTTGCATAAGGCTATGGCAGAGATTGGGGTAGCACCTCATAATGTAGCAGTGATTTCAGGTATTGGTTGCTCAAGCCGTTTGCCACATTATATGGCTACTTATGGTATGAATACTATACATGGTCGTGCTGCGGCTATTGCTACCGGGTGTAAAGTTGCAAATCCTGATTTGTCGGTTTGGCAAATTTCCGGAGATGGTGACGGTTTGGCAATCGGAGGTAACCATTTTATTCATGCGAATCGTCGTAACATCAACTTAAATATGATCCTTTTGAATAACCGTATTTATGGACTTACAAAGGGTCAGTATTCTCCAACTTCTGAGCGTGGATTTGTAAGTAAATCATCTCCATACGGAACAGTAGAAGACCCATTCCGTCCGGCTGAATTGTGTTTTGGTGCGAGAGGACATTTCTTTGCTCGTGCCGTTGCAACAGATGCTCCGGGTACAGTTGAGGTTCTTAAAGCAGCGCACGCTCATAAGGGTGCTTCCGTTTGCGAGATTCTACAAAACTGCGTTATTTTCAACGACGGAACTCATGAGAGCGTTTATTCTGCCGAAGGACGTAAGAAAAATGCAATCTATTTGGAACATGGTAAGCCAATGATTTTCGGGGAAAATAATGAATTTGGTTTAATGCAAGACGGTTTCAACATCAAAGTGGTAAAATTGGGCGAAAATGGTATCACTGAAAAAGATTTGTTGGTACATGATGCTCATTGCGAAGACAATACATTGCAGTTGAAATTGGCTTTAATGGAAGGTCCGGATTTCCCTATTGCATTGGGTGTTATTCGTGATGTAGAGGCTCCTACATACGATGATGCTGTTACGGCACAAATCGAAGATGTAAAGAGCAAGAAGAAATACCATAATTTCCAAGAGTTGTTAATGACCAACGATACATGGGAAGTGAAGTAATTCTTTGTAAGCTATAAAAATAGGAGAGGGTGTATCATTATTGATATGCCCTCTTTTGTTTTAATGAGAGGGGGACCGTAAGTGTATACTGTATTGTAAAAAACGTAATGCAAAAAAATTGGCAACTATTTTCTGATTAAAAAAATTGTATTATCTTTGTGTTCGTTTTTTCGACCGAAATTTTGGTGAGAAAAATGTGTTCTTAAAAGTCTTATTATATTATGAAAAATCTTAAATGGATTCTTGTTTTGTTTTGTTTCCATTGTTCTGTTTGCGTTGTAGAGGCGCAGTTAAATCATGTGAAAGGGATAAATTCTCTTGGTGTGAGAGGTGGAATCGGGACGAAAAATTTGTTTGCTGTAGGTTTAACTTACAATTATCATTTCAATTCAAAAATCTCTTTGAGTGTTGAAGTTGATCATGAGAGAGCAAAGTTTGGTGGTTCAGACTTTGTGGGTGTTGTGTTGTTGTCTCCGGGTGTCGAATATGCCGTGTGGAGTCCGTTGACTTGGTTTTACCTGAACCTATCCTTGGCAGGCTCTGTTGGATATGATGTTTGGCGAAACGACCTTGTCAGTGGCGAAGTAAAAGGTATTGTAGGGGGTGTTAATGCCGGTGCCGGAGTGGAATTTGTCCCTTGGCATTTCCTCTCTTTTACTTTACGTGCTCAGCAATACCTTTTGTTTGGCAATGATGACCAATATCTTAAACCATTGTTTACAGCCGGTGTGAAGTACAACTTTAGTAGATAATTTAAATTTTTGGTATGAAAAAAATTTGGAGAAAGGCATTGTATGTCTTTTCGATCTCTTTTTGTGTTTTGTCTTGCGATACAAGAGATGATTATTTTTTTGAACATTGTGAAGAACCGGTTATTCACCTACAGTCGGATTCTGATACTACAATGGAGGGAAAGCGATACATTTGTGTCGATTTACACTGGGGTGAAACCGTAAAAATCGATTATACTTTGGAAGATAAGTATGGGGGTATTGGTGAGGTATTTTATGATATTGTTCCTATGTATAACAATCGGTTGGATGGTTACTATTGGAAGGGGTTTGCTGATAATTTTACCACTTATTGGAATTTGGAATCAAATAATGTGGGTACTTTGAGTGATTTGGGCATTGATTTCCTTAATAACGAGGGAAGAAAGTTGCAGTTTGCTGATAATTTATCTTTTATGGTGGATAAAGAAAATGGGCAAATTGTTATTTCTGAAAATACCAAAAGTGCTCTGGATTTTTATGAAAACTATATTCATTACTCTTTTCGTGAATTTAATGTTAATAGTCCGATTGGGTTAATTGTCTCTGAAAATCAGGCTCCTCAGCGATCATCGGAGACCTCTTTAATCGAATCGCGCATCGAACTTCATGTTGCCAATAAATTGGGGAAGGTGGGTTCTGTCAATATCCTTTTAAATATTCATTACAACAAACCTCCTCTTCCTAAATTGGTGGTAGAGGATAATTCTTTGGTTGATTCTTTGTCAAGAACCCTTACAATTGTTGCTGATGATCCAAATCACGACGAGATTTTAAAGTATGAATTCCTAATTGATCCTTATCAGGTGGAATCTTCTCCTTACGAAATTTCCGAGTTCGGTGGATATGATAGCGATTTCTTCTCCAAGGATATTGGCTTCTTAAGAAGTGATGGAATTGTTGCTAATGTGGGTTATTATGGTGAATATGAAAAGATTATTATGAAAGGGGGAGTCTGGATTCGTTCTACATCGTTGTCTTCTATCAATCATGTTTTTCAAACAATCGGGACACATACAGTCTATTTTAGATGTATGGATAAGTGGGGACTTTGGTGCCAATGGAAAAAATATGAATTCGTAATTTGATATTCATGATGTGTCCCATATATTCATCGTTTTAAATTAAAATTGTATAAATCGTGGGTTGATGTACTTTTCGGAACTTTTTGTATTCTTTCGGTTACCTGCTGTTGTCAGTTGGTTTGCAATCTACTTGAATTAAATAATTCCGCAAAATGAATTCATATAACTCACTTTAATTTAACTATATGAAAAAGAAAATTTTAACTCTATTTGTTTATTTGTTTGTCCTTATTTCTTATTCAAATGCAGGTGAGTTGTTCTTTAAACTGAAGGAAAATCACTATCCCGAGTTTACCATTAAAGAACAAATTTACCAATTGGACGAACTGGTGGAAATTTCTGCCTCAAATTTTGAACTTCATGCGAAAAGTTCTTATGCCGCTCGTGAAATTAATAGTATTACGTTGTATTTCACTGCAGAGTATAGTGTGGGCTCTTCAGAAGAATTTAAACCTATTCCGATGGGTGCTTATCGTAATTATCAGCGTGCGTGGGGGATTACTTCTTTCAAAAAAGAAAATAGTTCTGGCGATGATAATTGTTATGTCGCGATTATTGATGGATGGGATCAAAAGGCTTTTATTAGTTTGAATGATTTGTTGGGTGATGAGATGGTAGAACAAAAAACGCCTATCAATTTTCGCTTTAAAATTGAAGGTTTCTGCGATTACGAGGGTACAGAAAAGGATAGGTGGCTAAATGAGGGGACCATTGTTATCAATAAGCAAATAATGGTTTATAACTGTGATTATATTGTTGGTAAAATTACTACTGATCAATCAGTTACTCCAAATATCGGAACAGAGTTGACTCCTATTTTTGGTGTATATCATAGTTTATCTGATAACAGTAAAAAGATAAAAATTTCAAGCGAAGAGCATTGTAATTTGCCCAATATTCCTAATGAAAAATTTGAGTACCGTGTTTATGATGCAAATTTGGGGAGTTATGCAACTATTCCTACTGACGGGGGGACTTATGATGCAACTTTGAAATTAACAAATTTGGGTTTCGATACGAAAAAATCGGAGGGGGAAATTAAAAAGATTTTTAGGGTTTACGTAAATGATAATTTTGAATGTAAGAGTAATGAACTTACTTTCCAATCTGTTGCTCCTGTTTCTTTGCCGGGATTCGATAATGATGAACTTATTTATGTTTGTCCGTCATCTCAAACTTTTGTTCCCGGTTTGGAGTTGGATTGCATGATGGATGGTGTGTTGAGCATCGATGGAAATCGAATAGAGTCGGTTGATAATTCTGCTTTGCAAAATGAAAATTTGTATGGTGTTGCTTATGGTTGGGAGTACTATACATCTAAAAATCCTCGAAAAATTGTTGAAATTTCAGGTAATGATGTCACTTCGCCTAAATTGTGTATTCCAAAGTCTTTGATAGAGGAAGACATAGTCTATTGTTTTAGACAATATGCGGTCATCAATAATTTTGGTGGAATTAAGGTCTATTCTTCAGCTGCAAATAAGACGGTGAATGTGACTCGCTATTCTTCGTTGAAAAAGGAACTTTTTTCATCACCGGAGTTTAATCCTACATGTTCGGGGATGATTTATGATGATCTCTTAAAGTTAGAGTTCCAGCCGGAAAGTGGTGCGGTCTATAGTTCTTTAAAAAATGATAACCCTAACCATTTTCTTTATACTGTGAAGTCAAATATTGCAAGTCTGAATGGTGATTTTGTGACTTCGGAACTATCCCTTCCGTTCTATGAAGAGTTGTTGGATACTAAATCTATCTCTATAGAGGTGAAAGATGGTTGCAATAATTCCGTAACGATTGATAAGTCGATTATAGTTAATCCTTTACCATCGTTTTCCAAGCAAGATATATCCGTTATGGGAGCAACAATCACTAATGCTACATCTGGTTTGAGTGAGGAATTAAAGGTCTCTTCGCAGGGGAATTTTACACTCTTTATTGAGGATAACGAACCTAATATGAGGTTTTATATCTATTACCTTACAGACCAAAAAGATGCAGAGGGAGCTTATATTTGGGACAGCGGGAAACCTATTGGTGCGAATGGGCATTTAATTTCCTCTTCTATCAAGGATAGAAAGTGGTTTAAAGAGAACAACTCCAGAGGAATTAAAATTGTAAAAGTGGATAATAAAAATACTACTAATTGTGAAAGTAGTCCTATTTATTTATCTATTTCGTACAAAGGAAGTTTGTATAACAATATTATTTCATTTAGTCAGAATGCTCCTAATAACATAGATTCTATTCAATATTTATGTAGTGCCGATGCTTCACCTTATATCGTTGGCTCTGAGGTTCTTGGTGGATATGGGGTAGAAGGAACATATAGTTACCAATGGCAATATTCAAATGATAATCAAACATGGATGAATATGCAGACGGTTGATGGTAAATTTGTAGTTTCTGAAAGCCTGAAAGAGGGGGTATGGAACAAACCTACGCATACATCCTATTTTATTCGAAGAAAGTGTTATTCTCATATTGATATTAACGACACTGAAAGTTATATTTCAGGAGTGAGTAATGTTCTGAAAATTGCTCCTCGCTCTATCCCTAATTTCAGGGTTAGGGTTAATTCGGAACAGAAAGAGAGTCTGAATGTTTGTTATGGTAGTAATCTTGAATTATCGGTCTCATTTGAAAATGATTCTATTCTGAAGAAGCAAGGTATTTTTGATTTACATCCTAATTATATTTATATCAATAGTGCAAATGATACAATAGAATTTTCGCAACTTGATTTGTCAAATTTTATAGTGACAGATACCATTTTGGTTAAGTCTTATTTAGATTATTGCGGAGAAAAGATATACTCGTCCAATTCGATTTTAGTGAGGCCGTACGATGATTTATTGAAAGACCTTTCGGTGGTTTATGGCGATTGTATGGTGAGGGGTGAGCGTGCTTCTATTCATATCAATTCGCCAAAGTATAAAGAGAGCAATTATGGTTTTGTCTTCTTAGGTGATAATCAAAATCGCATAGATACTGTGCTTGGCGTTAGTTGCAACAATATCTTGCTCCCGGAAAAGGGGTCAAAGTCCTATTCGATTTTTGTAAAGTCTGATGTGGGTTGTTTGCAGGAAAAAGAATTTAGAATTGATAATTTAGAGATGGATAATCCGTTATTACATAGCAAATTAACTATTGAAATGCAGAACAGTGCCGGAAGTAGAGTTGTGGACGATACTTTCTTTGTGTGTGCTGCTTCTCCTCTAACGATTATAGATGAAATTCCTCAAGAAGAGAATCCTTCTATTTCGTATGTTTGGAATATCAATAATGGTGCCAATATCAACAAAAACTACTCTTCGTTAGTGAGTTCCGGCGACTATTTCAATATGCCAAAGCAATTGTATAGGGTGGTAAGAACCTCTTCGGATATCAATAATTGTAGAAGAGTATTGGATACGGTTTACATCAAGACTTTGGGTGAAGTTGAACAAGTTGAGTTGTCTTTCTCTAAAGCAGCTGTTTGTCATGGTGAGGAGGTGGATTTTGTAGTTAAAGCTCATGGTGGAAGTGGTGATTATCGTTATAAATGGAGTATTGGAGGAACGCAAATTTCCAATGAAGATTCTTTGAGTAACAGGTTGCACCTTGAGGCTCTTTCAGGTGCCGGAAAGCAAGAAGTAGAGGTGACGGTTTCAGATAATATTTGTCTTCATTCGATGGCATATAGTGTAACGGAAACTGCTTATATAGAGGTAGAAAAGGAGCTAACTTTTAGCATTACTTCCGAACCTGCTTTTGTGGATGAAGGGGATATTTCAGGAGGAAAATTAAAAGATCTTTTATTGATGATTCATCCAGGTCCTAACGGTGATGAATTAAAATTAGGTGATTCGTTATTGGTTGATGGTGTTCCTACTATTTTTGATGGAACATTGAATATTCAAGTGGGAAGTACAGATTTTGTTAACCATCTTGCTACACTTCCGATCACTCGTTTTAGTACGAATAAACGTTGTTCTTCGAATAGCACAATAGCCATTCCTCTTAGTGATGGGTTCGATGGTATGCCGATTGTTGAATCTGATTTGTCCGGAGTCTTACCTACCACGGTTTGTGCAGGAGAAGAAGTAACCTTAGCTCTATCTTCACTGCCTCATTACAACAATCAACCTTTGAATATGGAGCATGTTTCGTATGTTTGGTACAGAGGTAATGCTCAAAATCAATGGGCTAATGTTGGGGATAGTGCGACGATTACTGTTAGCGCAAATTCGGGGACTACAGACCGTTATTATGCAAAATTGACTTACGAAGTGGAAGGTAGGAAAGTTTCGGTCAGCAGTAATATTTTTGAGGTAACAGGAAAAGATCGAGTAAAAGCAGGAGCAATCTATTTTGCCGATGGTGGTGAGAAGACGATTCTTTATGTCTGCAAAGGGGCAGAAGGAGAGTTGACAATGAAAGTTGATGGAGTTGCAACCGACAATGTAGCAACGTATCAATGGTATCAAATGGTGGCAGGAGGCAATGATTGGGAGAAAGTAACGGTTGAAGGAACTACCGTTGGTACGAAATCGGCAGAGTGTACAATAGATCTGGATAACTATAGTTCAAGTACTATGTTTAGGTTGGGTATCACAGATAAATGTAGCGGTGAAGAGTACTTTTCTGAAAATAATATCTGGCTTAAATACAATGAGGGCATTCGTTTAAATCCGGAAGAGATTATGGTCTCTAATGGAGTGATATATGATAATGCAAGTGGATTGTCTTCCATTCGATTGACGGTCAGAAACGACTATAATAGCACCTATTATTGGACAAAAGATTCTGAGTTGAGAGAAGATTGGCAGGAAGGGAATCCGGTGGTTATCAACGGACCTTTTGTTGGAGAAAATTCTGTTTATGTTTACAAACAAACGAATGATAAAGGAAATTGTCTGTCTGATACGATTGAATTCTCCTTTAAAGCATTTGCCAAATTGACAGCAGATCCTCTCTTCCTTAATAACTCTTCTCCGGTCTGTAAGGCTGATGATAACTCTTTCACCTTCAGTTTAAATTCGATTGTAGGAGGAGATGGACGTTATGAGGTTGAATGGTATTATAAATCCGATAATATGGGTGGTTTTGTTTTGTTGGATACGTTGAGTATCGATACAGCTTTGTTCCATTACGAAGGTAGCACAATTAGTTATGGGATTTTAGGAGCCACGGCACAACTACGTCTTTCACATCTTACATCGTCAACAGAATTTTATGCATTGGTGAAATCGGTTGGAGAGTATAAAGGGGCTTCATATTTAACCAATACACTTCGCAAAGAGGTGTTTTCGCCCCTGCTTGATGGTGGAATTGATGTCTGGGGAGAATTGGAGTTGTGTTATGGAGAAGAGTTGGGAGTGGTTGTTGGTAAACCTGTTTCCGGAGGTAGTGGAGAATATAGCTATCAGTGGCAAGTTAATTCGCTTAATTCAAGCGGAGAATTGGAGGGTTGGAAGGATATTACTATGGCTGAATCTCAAAACTTTAATAGAAGGTATCCGATGTTCTCCGATGGAAAGATTCGAAGACGTGTCTCAGACAGAAATTGTAAAACAGAATTATTGTCTAAACAGGAGTTGATGGTTAGGGTGAATGACGAGGTGAAAATTTCTGCAAGTGATATAGGTTATACTCCCTATATTGCTAATGGTGCCAGTGCAAATATGTGGGGTAAGTCGCAGAATTACAGTTATATATGGTATGATGCGAATAATATTTCTTGCGACACCACAGAGTGGACAGAAAATTTTGTCACACCTTCCATTATGAATTCTCCAACGATCTATTATGTGGCGTCGCTGGCAAAGAATGGATGTATTTCATCTAATAGGGATACAATTTTAATATCTACTTATATGGTTGATGGAGGGCATTTGACTTTTGACAATTTTGATAATTCGGGCTCAAATTATTGGATTTGCAGTGGACAATCTGCCGGGAAAATCTCTTCTGATGGTATAGAAGATTCCTTGAGTGGGCATACTTATGAGTGGTATTATAGGGTAAATGATTCTAATGAAAGCAATAAAAGTTTGGGGGTTTATACTTTTGATATCGACTTGGATAAGTGTAAATTGGAACAAACTCTTTTTACCAATAGTTCGTTGGGTGGAACATTAGAAAAAAAGGTCTCTTTCTATCGAATTACTCGTTTTAGTGTCAATAATAACGGGGTGATGGAATCTCGTGCAGTTAGTTCTGATACTTTGTCATTGTATGTTGTTCCAACTCTCTCTTTGGTGGAATCGAAAATGTGGGAAGGTGAAAGTCTGGCAGGTGAGTTATTGATGGAAGATGGAAATAATTTCTGTTTTGGTGAATCTGCAAAGGTCAAAGTTCATATTTCGGATTCATTGTATAAATTTTGGGAATCAGGCTATTATGGGCCCAAACAGTATGATAGATATTCTGCGCATTTTTCTACTTGGGTAGAGTATTTGCCAAGCAATAAAATTTCTCAGGGTGGATGGATTGTTGATGAGAAAAGTCGTTTGGAAAATGATGCAATAGGAGCTTGGATGATGCAGGATTTATCATCAAATTATTATGTTCAATTTGCGTTTTCAGATGGTTGTTCTACCACCTATTCGGATTATGTTCGAGTTGCCTTGTCAAACAGAGTTGCTGATTCTTCTGAAATCAGTTGCTTCGCCGTAACTCCTGAAGGAGAAAAGATAACGCAGGGATTTGAGTATGGAGATAGCCTTGTTGTCAGGTATGGAGATCTGTTATATGATTGTTATTGGTTTGGAAATTCATCTTTGACAGATACTTTGTCTAAAGGAGGATATTCATACGGAACAATTATCTCTGACAAAACCCCGACAGAAATCTTCTTAACTCGTTATGATTCGGAGAAGAGTTGCATGTCTCAGAGTATAGCAATTAACCTTCCTCTTTACTCTAAAAGTGAGGGCGGCAAATTGGCCTATATTGGAGAGACATTGTTGTGTAGAGCAGATAGTTTTAAGGCAATAGTAAATGTTAAAGAGGCTTCCGGAATGATGATTTCACCAAATTTTGGTCAGGAAAGGAGCTTTGTTTATCAATGGCAAGTGGCAACCGATGGTCTCGGGAAACATTGGAAAGATATACCAATGGCCACTGATTTAGACCTATCGGCCGAAAAGATAAATTCACTTGCCTCTTATGATGTTAGTTGTTATATGTTCAGACGAAAAGCAACTAATGAATGCGGAAGAGTCTCTTTCTCAGATACTGTTACACTTCGTTTCTATGATGATTTCTTGCCGGGAACGATCTCTTATCTGTCTCCAAAAGATGCATTTTGTACCACAGATTCTTTCCCTACGTTAGCTTCAACAACTCCGGTTGGTGGTATTTGCGGTGTGGATGGAATTGGTTATCAATATAAGTGGCAGTACTCTTTAGATGGTTTGGAATTCGTTGATTTGCAGAATTATACACGTTATGGAACCGAGATAGATCTGAATTTGTTGCTTCGTTCACATTCCATTTTAATGTTGGATTTTAGTAAGACCAATAATCTATTCTTTAGAGCAATGTACAGAGATGGAAATAATGGATGTGGTGAGGTAATTAGCAATGTGTTAAAAATAAAGATTTGGGAAGAACCGCAGGCTCCAAGTATATATCAAGATAACGAGAGTTGTGATACGAACGAGGTTTTGGTGCGTGTTCATAATACAGGAGATTATACCCACTCATGGTATATGCTTGACCAAGAAGGAAATATGAAATGGGCTTCTGTTGTTGCAGATTCTATGGAGATTAAGCGCGTAACAGACGTGGCAGAGGTAACATCTTACGGAGTTCGTGCAGAATCAAATATATCGGGTTGCCCTTCTCCGATAACCTATTTTGATGTGGACTCCTTGCCAAAATTAGCTCAAGAAACTATATTGCAACCGGAAGAGCCTTTGTGTTTCAACTCTTATTTAAGGGTAGATGGAGGTGATGTTTATGGAGGAAATGGCGAAAAGAATTTTGAGTGGCAATATTCATACGACAATGTAGATTTTGAAAGCTTTAGTTCAGATGAACATTTAGAAGTGCTTAACGTAAAATCGGATGTCTATTATAGACGAATTGTTAATGATATTTGTGCGAGTGACACATCCAATGTGATTAAGATTAAGGTGAAAAAAGAACTTCTCTTGGAGAATCCTAATCTCTTTGTTTTGTCTGACTATAAGTGTAAAAATAGAAATTTTAATATTTCGATAGAACCATCAGATTTTGATTCAATTTCATCGTTATATCTGACTGCCGGTTTTCAGTCGGTTGTTATCGAAATTTTTGATGAAGAAAAAATCTGTGGTCTCTTTGGAGCGTCAAAACATGCAGTTACATTGGATGGGTTTGCGGAGGATAGCAAGCAATATGATTTGCTTTTGGTGGCAGTCGATTCATTAGGGAATCGTTGTGAAAGCGAACCTTTGAAAATTGAGGCACATACAGCACTTCCTCTGAATGATTCTCGTAATTCAATCTCTTGCGATGAGACCTCCCCATGTAGTCAAACAATTGTTCATGTTGAGGGAGAAATTCCTTCAGTTTCTGAAGATGTAGAGCATATCTATTTTTCATGGTATCGTTCAAGTGACAACAATTCATGGACTCAAATCTTATTGCAAAATGAGAAAGATATTTATATAGCCATCGAGGATACTCTTTATCTTAAAAGAAGTGTATCAAATGGATGTGATACGTTGTGGAGTAATGTCTTGTCATTTGTAGCTCAACCATTGGAGGAAGTAGATTATGTAACAGAATTATCGATGGAAATTGTCACGCAACTAACTGAAGAACAGGATTCTGTTATTCTATATACCCGCAACAAAGAGATTGAGACAGAGTATGAATTTGTTGGAGATGGAGAATTACCTTTGTTGTTGTACGGATCTCAAAAATTACCTTATTCGGCAAGTTTGTACAAAGATTCTTTATTGAAAATTCAAAAAAGAGGAGACTGTTATTCAAATTATAGAATCGTTCCTCTGAGAGGAGGAAGAATTCACAGCGACAAAGCAATTAAAGTTTGCAAAGGCGAAGAGATGCCAAGTTTTGTTGTTACAGATGTAGAAGGCGGTGTAGGAGAGTACACCTATCAATGGCAATATCGTAATGAGTACTTTTCTCGTCCGGAATATGTAAACATTGAGGGGGCAACTGCTAAGGAGTATAAGCCTCAAGTTATAGATGTCAAAACGAGTTATAGACGCATTACCCGTTCAGGTGAATATATTCTTTATAGCAACGAAGTGGAGGTCTCTTTACAAGAAGAGCCACAGGTAGGAACAATTGTCCTACTTCAAGATTCCTCATATTTTCAAGAAAAAGGATTGGAGTTCTCTGAGTGCTATGCTCAAAAAACACCTGATTTATCCATTACTTTGAGTTCAAATGTTATTAATGCAACAAAAGCCTATTGGCAGTACAGTGAAGACAATGTTAATTGGGAGACGCTTTCATTCCCAATTAAAATTGGAATTGATACCACGTTGGCTATTTCTGTTAAAGATAGTTTCCCAGTGAGATACTATAGATTAGTAATTGAAAATCAATGTGGTATAGAATATTCAGAAGGATTCAAACTAATTACGCTAAATGATGTTCCGCCTATTCTTGAAAAACATGTTCAAGTCGTTCAAAAAGCACTATGTCATGGAGACGAATGTCAAATAAGAATTGGGGATTACTTAAATTATTCCGATCAGCCTACATGCTCAGGTGATTATGCCTATCAAGTTAAAGGGTATGATGATATCTATCTTCACTTAAAAAAATACACAGAAGGAGAGTTAATCAGACCAAAGGGAGATTTTGTTTTGACCTTAAAAAATGTCACACAACCTATAGAGTTGACAATCGAAAGAGTATCTGAAAAAACGGGAATTACGTCAACAATTACCTATTCATTGGATTTTGAATTATTCGAAGCCGATTTTGAATTTTCTGTATTGACGCAAAATAATGAAATTCGTTATAATGCATCGGCAGATAATGTAGAGATTGAACAAGGAGCTTTGGTTCAGTTCTTTAATACAACAGAACAGAAGCTACAATCCATTGGGTGGCTTTTAATCGACTCAAAAGATTACGAAGAAGAGAGCAATATAGACTTAAGTGCAAAGGGACTCTATTCGTATAAAGATTCTCCTCTTTCCTATTTTTATAATGGAGGAAGATATACTGTAACAATGTATGCGATTTCTGAATTTGGATGTAAAGATACTGTTCGCTCTTCAGCTCTTTACATTCCATGGGAGAGTGTACGAAGTGGTGAAAATGGAGCAGGATTTTTTGAAGATGAAGTGGAAATTGAGGAGTGGATAGAGCAGCATCAGATTTCAGAACCGGTAGTTTATCCATCACTTTTTGATTCTTGGATAAAAATTCATTATCCGGAGCAACGATTTCGATACACTCTTTACGATGAGGTTGGACGAAAACTTATCGAAGGAGAAGGAGAATCCTCTTTAGAGCTTCATTTAGAATATCTGTATAGCGGAAATTACGTGTTAGAAGTGGCTGAACATAGGTTTAAATTAGTGAAGATTTCTAATTAGAAATTGTTGATTTTAGGTTGCTTCCGTAAACGACTTCAAACATTTATGGGAGCAACCTTAAAGAAGGATCATTCATTCTGCTAAAATATTTATATTCTTTAAATATGGTATATTATTAAAGAAAAGTCCAAATATATGAAAGAAATCAATAAATATAACAATATGAAAAGAAAAAATAAAAATAAAAGTAAAAATAATTATGAAAATATTTTGTGATATTGAATTTTTATACTACTTTTGCAGTGATAAATAACTACATGCGCATTAGAGAGTTTTTGTTTGTATTCTGATGATTTTTTGTGGTGTTGATAATGGTTCAAGAGTGAACGTTTAAAATATAAAAACTATGTTTGGATTGTCAGAAATCGCTTGGTTGGATTTTCTGTTCGTCGATGTTATTGTTTGCTTGTGTTTGGATATTATGATGTCAATCTGTGTTTGTTGCATATCAGGCGAAAAGGATTCAATCAATAAATTAAGAAAGAAAAAATCGTTATCCGGAGTTGAGGCTAATGAAAAAGTTAGTCTTGATGAGGAAGTAGTAAATAATTAAATAGTTTAAATATGAAAAAAAGATTTTTAAATTTAGTTTGTTTTTTGTTTGTAGTTTGTGAGGCATTTTCTCAAAAGCAAGCTTCAGAGGCATTAAAGGCAGCCAATACTCAATTGGACAAGATGGTTTCCCTGCGTTAACTTTGTTTATGTCTGTTTGTGGTTTATTTGCATTGGTAGGCGGTGCTGTTGTGGCCTATAAAATGTTTAATGGAGATAATGACTCGGCTAAAAAAATCGGCGGTTGGGTCGGTGGACTTGTTATTGCTTGCGTTGTTTCTATGGTTGTTAAAAATTTCTTTTTTGCTTAAATGGAGTATCCCATTAACAAGGGGGTAGGACGATCGTTTGAATTTAAAGGTTTACAAACCATTTATGTTTTTATAGCCTTAGGGGGGATTGTAATTGGAGTTTTACTTTACTTTATCTTGGGACTGTTTCTTCCTTTTGAAATCTCAATAATTTTGGTAGCAATTGTGATGATTGGATCTGTTGGAGTTGCCTATTATCTAAATGGGAAGTATGGAGAAACCGGCTTATTGATGGAGCGAGGAGCAAGAAAACTTCATCAAAGAATCCAGAATGACAAACGTGTTCGTACATTGATAATTAGAAAAGGAGATGAATTTTAATATAAAGAGTAATTTGATAGAGAAGGTTTTCCCTTTATGGAAGTTGGATGGGGGATTTCTTATTTCAAAGTCTTCTGATGTAACTATTTGTTTAGAACTGACTTTAATCGAGTCGTTCACTTCTGATGTTGATAGATACAAAACTTTGCACAATTGTTTTGTATCCGGAATGAGAGATTTTCCCAATTATACAATAATACATAAACAGGATATTTACACATACTCAAAAGTAGATTTACAACAAAGTGGAAACTCGTTTTTAAGTTCAGCTTATGCTTCTCATTTTCAGGGAAGATCTTTTCTATCTCATCGCTCTTTTCTTTTCATCACCCTTTCTTGTAAAGCGAATATGGAGACTACTTCTGTTTTGTCTTCTTTATGTCGAAATCGGTTAATACCAAAAGAACAAATGGATGAAAATAGGTTGAATGATTTCACTCAAGCTGTTTCTCGGTTTATACAGATTTTGTCGGATAATGGTATTTATGTACGACGGATAGAAGATAGTGAACTTTTGGGAGATGATTTGCAATTAGGAATTATTGAGCAATATTTAAATCTAAAATTTTCCGGAGGGACTGTTTTGAGCGATCTACATGTTGAGGATGGATCTCTTATGGTAGGAGATAATTATGTATCTTGTCATTCAATCGCAGATTTAGATGCAGTTCCATCTTTTGTTTGCAGTTGTTCAAATAATTCCAAATTGTCAAGTCCTCCCAATTTTCATGTACCGCAAAGTTTTACAGCGGATTTAGGATTGTCTTTGAATTGCGAGCATATTTTCAATCAATATTATTTTTTGGAAGATGACAAAAAAATTCTTGATTCGATTCGCCAAAAAGGGAAATTACAGCAGGCTTTTTCTAATGCTTCCAGAGCGAACAGTTTGAATCTGCAGCGTAATATGGAGTTTTTGGATGAAGCGTATGAAGGCCAAAAAAGAGCTGTTAAATGTGCCTTTAATGTAATTACTTGGGATAAGAATTGGAATAAATTGTTGGATAAGAATGCGCTGGTTGAGGCGGCAATGTCTAAAATTAACTGCTGTACTAAAACAAAAACAGAAAAAATAGTTCCTCAAGTCTTTTGGGGAGGTATTCCGGGAGCGGCGTCTCAATATCCAAAAGAATTAACTTTCTTGACTTTTTTGGAGCAAGCTTGTTGCTTTCTAAACTTTGACACTAATTATAAAAACATGGTAGGTAGTTCTGACTTTGGAATCTATTTAACTGATAGATTGGCAGGAGTACCGGTGAGAATTGATTTGGATGATTATCCTAAAAAAAAGGGGTGGATTGACAATCGTAACAAGGTGATTATTGGTCCATCCGGTTCGGGAAAATCTTTCTTCACGAACAATTTAGTAAGGCAATATTGGGAACAGGGTTGTCATGTCGTTTTAGTCGATGTGGGTGATTCTTATCAAGGTCTTTGTCATTTAATCAATGAAGAAACGAATTCCGATGACGGTTTATATTTTACTTATACTGAGGATAAACCACTATCTTTTAATCCCTTCTATGAGAAAAATTATGACTACTCAGAGGAGAAAAAAGAACAGCTGCTCACTCTTATAAAAACATTATGGAAGGGGGATATGGGATTAAGTAATACTGAG
The DNA here is from genome assembly GCA_015061185.1 of Bacteroidales bacterium. GTDB lineage: Bacteria > Bacteroidota > Bacteroidia > Bacteroidales > Paludibacteraceae > UBA1181. The sequence continues at coordinate 33,641 of SUWZ01000007.1, read as the reverse complement.
TCCACTCATATAAAAGTGGCAATTTACAATTACATTGATGTCATTTGCGATGATCGTTCTATCACTCCTTGTTTTGATACTTTTTATCATTATCTCATATCAATCTTTAAACCTTATATCCAAAATGAATTGTGTGTAAGAGTCGAGAATTTTGATGTGGACGATTTGATACAAGTTTTAAAACCTTTTGAATCCGGCGGAATGTTTGGGCATTTATTGAATTCAAAGGAGGAATTGAACTTGCTTGAAAAACGATTCATTGTTTTTGAGTTAGATAACATCAAAGATAACAAAACACTTTTCCCAATTGTAACTTTAATCATCATGGCCACTTTTATGGATAAGATCAGACGTTTGCCATCGGATCAGCGAAAATTGATGTTAATTGAAGAGGCTTGGCAAGCTATTGCCAAAGAGGGTATGGCAACTTTTATCGGGTATCTTTATAGAACGGCTCGAAAACATTTTGGTGAAATCGCTATCGTTACTCAAGAACCTGATGATTTGGTGGGGAATAAATTTATTAAAGATATTATGATTACCCAGTCTCATTGTAAAATCTTATTGGATTTGAGAGATTTTAAGGAGAAGGTATCAATCATTCAAGAAATTTTGTCCCTATCGAAAAAAGAGCAAAACATCCTGTTTTCTGTTAACAATAATCTGAATTTTACTTCTCGTTCTCGTTACAAAGAGGTCTTTATTTCACTGAGAAATTTTTGTGCTGTTTATGGTGTGGAAGTTAGTGATGAGGAGTATTGTACCTTTACAACTGATAAGGAAGAAAAAGGAAGATTGCAAAATCTAATGAGAGAAAATGGAAATAGTATTTTAAAAGCTATTCCTTGTTATATTAAACAATTTAAATCATGAAAAAATTACTTTATTCTTTTTGTTTGGCTATCACTTTGCATTTAAATATGTATGCGCAGGGGGCTATGGTTATTTCTGACCCCGCATCTGTGGCTCAGAGGTTTGTGTTGGCTACCGAAGAAATGACAGAACAAATTGAGCAGAAATATAAGTTTATCGAACAGATTGATCTTGCTAGAAAAGCGTTGGATCAGAGTCGGAAATTACAGCAAAATATTGAAATTGTTTCCTCTTTCGTAAAGAGTGCCCAAGAGGTGGTGGATATTATTTCTGTGGGGGAAAATATTGTGCAAAATTTCAAATCTATGCAAAATGCAATTTTTAAATCAGACCTCCTCAGCAATGATGAAAAATTTATGTGTATTGCTGAAATGATTAACTGTTGCGATAACATTAGTGAAATTTCAAAAAAAGCAACTGCGGTTGTTTCTGATAAGAATGCGGATAAAGGTGTGACATTATCTGATTTTGAGCGTCTTCAAGAACTTAGAACCTTGAAGAGAGAGATGGAAATGACTTCGGATGAAATGAATGATATTTATCTTAGGTATTTGTCTCCTTATGTCTCTACAAATAGAGAAGATTTTCTGTTTTCTTTTATAAATTTCTAAAGTATGAATAACGAATCTACTATTAACCTTTCCTCTTTGTTTTCTAATAAGTTTGCAGAGAATTTATTTAATGGTTGCTTGGAAAAACTTTCCGGATTAACAGAATTGTGTTTTTTTCTGTGTGGAATGTTTGCTCTTGTTTATTTGGGAAATTTATTAATGAAAACTTGGGCAAAAGGGAGTCCGATCGATTTCTCTGTGCTTATTCGGCCCTTCATTATTGGAATTGTTATTATGAACTTCTCATTGGTATATAATCTTGTTGATGGTATTTTGTCTCCTATTAATGCTTATACAGAGAATTTGGCGTTAGATAGAAAGGAATTGATGAAAGAGAAAGAAAAGTTGGTGGATGTGAGAACTGAGTTTAGAGAAAAAGAGGCTGCTTTGGAGCAAGAAGGAACAACCTTTTGGAGCAATATTTTCAAAGTGAGTTCTGTGACCACTTTCTTTGAACATTTATTGGATAATTGCATTAATCTCCTTCTGGAGTCATTGGAATACTTTGCTTCAATTATTTTTGGTGCTATAAAGTTGACTCTCAGAGTGGTGAGTTATGCTTTCCGAATTATTTTAATTGTTTTGGGGCCTTTTGCTTTTGCTATGTCTGTTTTGCCTGCTTTTAAAGGTAATTGGGTCTCTTGGGTGGGGAAATATATAAATGTTTGCTTATTTATTCCCATCGCAAATATTATGGATGTGATTATTAATAAGTTGAATGTATTGTTGATAAGCACGCATATCGAATATTACAAAGAGGCTATTGCTGCGTTGACAGACTCGATGTCAAGCGTTGATTCTGCTTTAATGTCTATAACAATTTCATATATCATTTTCTTAATCGCATTCATAGTTTTATACTTGATGATACCGAATATTGCCTCTTATGTTGTAAGTGCCGGAACAATGGAAGGACTTATGGGAGGAATTACTATTGCCGGCTCTGCAGCTGCAGCAAGAATGATTGGAGGTGCATCAAGTTCCGGTTTGCCTTCAAATGTGCTGAAGTTCTTTAGAAAAGCGAAGGGTGCAAAGGTTATTTTTCAACCTCAAATTAAACAAGAGGTCTTACCTAAAAATGTGCAACAATGTTAAAAAGTTTGAGAAATATTCAAGGGGCATTTGCGCTCTCTCGATTCTATTTGATTGGAATTACTCTTCTCGCTTTGGGAGTGTCGGCTTATGCGATATTTCAATCCTATCAATTTGCTGAAAAACAGAGAGAAAAAGTTTACGTATTAGATAATGGGAAATCTTTGATGTTGGCTCTTTCGCAAGATGTTTATATGAATAAACCGGCAGAGGCTAAAGCACACGTTAAATGGTTTCATGAGCTGTTCTTTACTTTAGCTCCTGATGGTGCTGCTATCGAAGATAACGTGAAACAGGCTCTATTCTTGGCTGATAATTCTGCCCTTGAATTTTATAAAACTCGTCAGGAAAGTGGTTATTACCAAAAGATGATTGGTGCAGGAATTATTAATGAAATTCGTATCGATTCAATTTGCTTGAATATGGATGTTTATCCCTATACGGCTAAGACTTATGCTGTGAGTTCTATCATGAGAAGATCTTCTGTCTCTTATTACCGACTTATAACATCTTGTGAATTGATTAATTCTCCTCGTTCAGACAATAATCCGCATGGTTTTATTATTAATAATTGGCAGGTAAATGATATGACCGAAATTAAAAGTGTTCAACGATAATATATTGTCTATTTTATGAATAATTTAAAAGAAAAATTGTCGGAGTATTTAAACAAAATTCCGGTTGTTGAAAGAAAAACATACGTTATTCTTCTTTGTTCTATCTTGATTCTGGGTTTTGCAACTAAGTCTGTGATAAAAATTATGCGTACATCTGAGGGGTGGCAAAGTATATCTTCGGGAGATAATCAGACGATTTCACAAGATCAATTAGATGCACTTAGTAATGAACTGAATCGTGTTCACGACCATTTTTCAGCCTCTAAAGATTCTTTTTTGATGTTAGTGGAGGGGGTGGATACACTTAATATGCGAAAAGATGATGAAAATTGATGATAAATTAAAAAGGAAATTGCTTATTGTTCAGGGGTGTACACTCTTTTTCTTTGTCGGTTTTTTGTCTATTTTCTATATGCTGGGAGGTGGGTCACAAGCGAATTATTCGGTTGAAGAAGTTGCATTAAATCTTGATACTTTGCCTGATGTAATGGTGGACGAAATTCCTAATGATAGGTTAGAGGCTTTCAAGCAGGCTACTCATCTACTGAAGCAAGAAAAGGAGTTGGAAGAGGCAAATAATTCGTTTCTGTTTTTGGAAGAGGACGTGGAGAAAGAGACAAATATTTTGGATACAACTATTGACGAAAGTCTATTTGAGACTCTAAAAGAGGTGGTTGTTGGTTCTTCGGGAGCCCCGATTATTCCCAATAGAAAACAGATTGCTCAAAGGACTCCTCGAAAAGGGAGTGGTGGAAGTGCTACAAGAACAGCAAAGGATGAGACTGCGGAAGATTGGGAGGCCAAAATGCAAGCAGAAATTGCAGAAAGAGAACGTCGGTTACAGGAGTTGTATTATGGTAAGAAAGTTGTGAATGAACTGCCACAAACATCTTCTTCGACAGAAGATGAACCAACTGAAAATGAAAAAGAGGTAAAGACAACTAAAAATAAAAATGGATTTAGAACGTTAGGTGTTTCAGCTACCTCCACAGCTCCCAAAGGGAGTGTTCGAGCTGTGATTCATGGAGAACAAAAGGACATTACAGAATCTTCTCAAATTAAGTTGAGAATATTAGACCCGATTGAGGTTGATGGTTTTATGATTCCGCGTAATACAATCATTTTTGGTATGGCTTCGTTTTCCGAGAATAGAGTAAATATTGATATTGAAAATATAGCATTTCGGAATAATATTTATCCTTTCAGAGGGAGGATATATGATCAAGATGGTTTCTTGGGAATTTATATTCCGGACAATTTGGTAAATGATGCTAAAACAGAGGCTTCAAGTGAGACTGTTTCTTCTGCGGATGTTAATTTTAGCGGACTTACAGGGATTGTGAGTTCCGGAGCAAATGCAATTGTTAATGCTGCAAAAAATGTAGTTACCGGTTCAATTCGTAGAACTAAAGTTACTTTGCCGGCTAACTATAAACTAATAATTAAGACGAATGAAAAATAGGAAATTGTATTTATGTATATTGTTTTGTTTCTATTTTCCGGCTCTTTTTGCTGCCAATTTAGTAGGAAGTAAGACTGATTCGTTGGAAATTTCTGACACGAAATGGCTCTATCTGAAATTTAATAGTGACATCAAGTATGCTGATATGGGAACAGAAGATATTCGTATCGAAAAGAGTGTTATCCCTTCTATTCTAAGGATCAAAAGTGAAATTCCTTATTTCGAAAGCACAAGTATTACAATTATCACTATGGATGGTATTGTTCATACTTTTAAACTCAATTATGGAACCAACTTACCCTTTATTGCTTTTCAAGTGAGTGACGTTCGTTCTGAAATCCCTTTTTATGAAATAGAACTTTCTCATAAACAAACAAGTCATCTTATTTTTGATAAAAAAGTGGTGGAGGTCAGTGCCGGTGTAGATACAATTATTGCAGAACAAGCTGAGGGCATTGATAATGTTATAAAATGTAAATCTGTTGCATCCGGTTTTGAATTTTTTGACGAAACTTCTCTTACTATAGTTACAGAAGATGGGAACCTTTATCCTTTTATCGTCACCTATAATGAATCTCCGAATGTTGTCAATTACAATATTTCGAATGAGAGTCAAGTGGAAGCTATTTTTTCAGACTATTCTTTGAGAGAACCTGAAATGAAAAATTTGGCTAAAAAGATATTAAAAGAGGGCACACAATTGAGAAATTTAGGAGTTATGGAGAATAAAATGGTTTTTGGACTTCGTTCGATATTTGTACATAATGATGTTATGATGTTTTTTTTGGATGTCCAAAATAATTCTCAAGTGGATTACGAGATTGATTTTATCAAAAGTTACGTAATCAACAAAAGGACTTCAAAGAAACAAGCATTTCAAACAGATGAAAAAATCCCTATATATATTTATTCTGAAAGTGAGTCGGAGCGGATTGCTGCAAAAGGTTGCTATTCGGTTGTCTTCTTTTTTAAGAGATTTACCATACCTAACAAGCATAATCTATTCTTCGAACTCTTTGAAAAGAATGGAGGAAGACATATTAAATTTACCGTACCTAATAAAGTTTTGCTGAATGCAAAACACCTATATTCAAAGCCTTAACTATGTAAATATATATTTTGAAACTAAACAGGTTTGAGAAAGTCTTGCAAGGGATTGTAGGGCTTTTTTTATTAATTTAAAGACGGATTATTCGGCTTCTTTGCCGGGTTCTATATGAATAGAGACTTGCGTTTCATGACCATATTTCTGTTTTAATTTCTTTTCAACATTGGTAGCAATGTCGTGTGATTGCACAACAGAAATATCAGGATTTACCACAACATGAGCATCAATGATAAAGGAAATTCCATTGCGTCGTGTCTTTAAATCATGTATATCTTCTACACCCATAACAGATTGTGTTATTTCTATTATCTCTTTCTCTACTTCTTCGGGGAGAGATGATTCAAGTAGTTCTTCTAAGCAAGGTAATGCCATTTTTATGGCAATTACTATGATGAATATACTGATTCCGCAAGAGACGATGGGGTCTAAAATAGTCCATTTGTCTCCAAGAAAAATAGCTCCGGCTATACCAATAAATGCTCCAATTGATGAGAGTGCGTCACTTCGGTGATGCCATGCATTGGCAATTACAATAGGACTATTTACGTTTTTCCCAACTTTTACAGTTGCTTGATATAACAACTCCTTTATTACAATGCTGACAATGGCTGCCCATAGGGCAATGTGACCCGGAGCAGGAATCGTCTTCCCATTTAGAACATCAAGGATGGATTGAATTCCTTCTGACATGAGTATTGCCGCAACAATCATAAGTATTATACTTACAATGAGTGTGGCTAATGTCTCAAACTTTCCATGGCCAAAGGCATGTCTTTTGTCTTTCCCCTTCGATGATATATGGGTAAAAATAAGTACTACTGCGTCACTTACCAAATCAGAAAGGGAATGAATTCCGTCTGCAATCATAGCTGCACTTTTCCCGAAAATTCCTACCAATACTTTTATTATTGATAGAATTGTATTTGCTACACCTCCTATTATAGTAATTCGTTTAATCTCCTTTTCTCTCTCTTTCATGAATTGTGTTTTTATGTTTTTCGACTCAACAAATTTAGTAAACATTTTAGATGTTGTTTAAATTTTTTTTTAACTTTATTCGCAGGTTCAAATCGTAAACTTAGTCATCTATGGGGTTAAAATTTAACAACGTCTAATTCTCAAGTGGATTACGAGATTGATTTTATCAAAAGTTACGTAATCGACAAAATTTTCTGTTTCCTGGCAAAGAGAATAAACTGTGTGGCAACCATTGAAAATCATAAATCCGGGTTCAGACTTTCCTAAAACAATTATAAATGTTCTATTTGTACGGTTAAGTTTGAAATATTTCTTATATTTGTACCGGTATTAAGGAGCTGTTTAAATTTTATTGTAAATTTAATTTTTGAACTTCACGCTCTTTTTTTCGGCATCTTTTCGACGATTTTTTAATCTATTTTTATTATTGTTTTTTTGATAATATTCCACTATAAACGATAAAAGAATAACAAAAATAATCTTAAAAAATCCTCTCAAATATGCTTGAAATAAAATTTAAGCAACTTCTAAGAGATCGCTTAAAATTTGTTACAAATAGTAAGAATCTAATTGATAGTATTAGTAACGTATGACACTAACTGAAACAAAAATTAAAACAATTTCCCTGAATGAGGTGGCAGAATTGGCAGATTTGGATATAAATCAAGAGATGTATAGTCAAACCGGAATATTTATCCGTAGAGATGTTTCTGTCAATGATTTCCGTGATGCTATAAAATCGGTAGAGAAGGATATTTTTCGTTTGAAGGAGGTTCGTATTTTTTTCTTAAAAAAGGGGGATGTAAAATATTTGCTTAATTTTGAGGAGTATGAAATAAAGAGCAGTTCATTGGTTATTTTACCTCCTAATTGTGTTTTGGAAATTAAAGAGGTTTCTGCAGATGCAGAATGTGAAATTATAGCTGTTAACGAAGCTTTTTTTGAATCGGAGTCGATGGTAAAAATTTTCTCGCCACTTTGGATGCAGCCGTTTATTCACAGATTGACGGGTGATGAAATGGATATTGTAGAAAAATATTTCTCCTTGATACAAACATTGCGAGAAAATAGTTCTGTTAATTCATCGAAATCTTCTCTGCAATATTTGATGATTTCTTTTATAATGAATGCAAAAAGTTTTGCAGAAAAGGAGAAGATGGAAGATTCTTATTCACCCTATAAGGTTTCGATATTTCATCGTTTTGTTTCTTTGGTAGGTGAGCATTATAAACAGCAGCGTACAGTGGGGTTTTATGCAGAAAGATTGAGTTTAACACCTCACTATTTGAGTGCATTAATTAAGCAAACAAGCGGAGAAACGGTTATGCAATGGATAAATAAAATGGTTATTTTCAAAGCTAAAGAGTTGTTGAAAGAGGGTAATCTTTTGGTGTATGAAATTGCCGATGAATTGAATTTTCCAAATCCCTCATTCTTTTCGAGATTTTTTAAAAAACAGACAGGTATTACTCCTTTCCAATATCAAAAGCAAAATTTTAGAGATGTACTTCCTGATGTGCGATAAGAATCAAAAATTTGACTAACTTTGTGGCTTGGTATTAACTTTTTTAGCATGGAAAAACAACAAAGAACGGAAATTTCATCTTTGGGTGAATTTGGTTTAATAAAGCATTTAACAGAGCATTTCGAGCTTAAGAATCCTTCCTCTATAAAGGGTGTTGGTGATGATGCTGCAATTTTAGATTATAAGGATAAACAAACGTTGGTTACAACCGACCTTCTTTTGGAAGGTATTCATTTTGATTTAACATACGTGCCGTTGATGCATTTAGGTTATAAATCTGCTATTGTGAATTTTTCTGACATCTATGCGATGAATGGAATGCCTAAGCAAATTACGGTCTCTTTAGGTGTTTCTAAGCGTTTTTCTGTGGAAGATATTGAAACGTTGTATGCCGGAATTAAATTGGCTTGTGATAGATATGGCGTTGATTTGGTGGGAGGGGATACCTCGGCTTCAATGACTGGTCTTACCATCAGTATCACTTGTTTAGGGGAAGGAGAAAAAGGGAAAATAGTTTGCAGAGATGGAGCAAAAAATAGTGATTTGATTTGTGTTTCAGGTGATTTGGGTGCTGCGTATATGGGATTGTTGCTTTTGGAACGTGAAAAGAAAGTCTTTGCCTCTGATAATACTATTCAACCTGATTTTGCAGGGAAAGAGTATATTATAGAGAGACAATTGAAGCCTGAAGCGAGAAAAGAAATTATTGAATCGCTTGAGCGTATTAAGGTGGTTCCTACTGCTATGATGGACATCTCAGATGGTTTGTCTTCCGAATTGTTGCATATCTGCAAACAGAGCAAATTGGGTTGCAGAGTTTATGAAGATCGTATCCCGATTGATTATCAAACAGCTCTTATGGCCGAGGAGTTTAATATGAATTTGACAACCGTTGCGTTGAATGGTGGTGAAGATTATGAATTGTTGTTTACTGTTCCGTTGGAAATGAATGATGTATTTCAAAATCTCCCGGGAATCAAAGTTATTGGTCATACCACTGATGAGTCTTTGGGATGTTGTTTGATTACTCGTGATGGTCAAGAAATCACTCTTAAGGCTCAAGGTTGGAATTCGTTGGAAAAATAAATCTTGATTTGCTACGTTATAGTTGAGAATTTAAATCATATATAAAGATGGCCGATATTGAAAAAAAATTGTTGTCAAAGAGATTGAGAGTAAGCCTTTTAGGAGGGTATTTTAACTATCTTTCTCTGCTCCTTTTTATCCTCATCTTTCCGGCTTGTTCCGTTAAGCAACAACTGAAAAAAGCAGACAAAAAATATGAAGTGGGAGAATACCATACGGCTTCTTCAATTTATAATCGAGTTTATCCTAAAGTGAAAGTGAAAGAGAGGTCTATGAAGGCTTATTCTGCTTTTAAATTAGGAAATTGTTATCGCTTTTTAAATCTCTATGATCGTGCTGAACGTGCCTACTCTAATGCGGTTAGGTATAATCATAAAGATTCTCTTGTGCATCTATTTTATGCTGATATTCTGAGAATGAATGGAAAAGAGAAAGAGGCTTTGCAACAATATGAAACCTATTTGGCTGCCTACCCCGAAGATGTTAGAGCAATCAACGGAAAAAAATCAGCTGAAGAGTTGGCTGAGTGGAAGCAAAATCCAACTAAGTATGTGGTGAAAAAAGTGGATTTCTTTGTCTCTAAGCGTAGCGAATTTTCACCCTCTTTCCCCGGGGGAGATGAGGAGGTTGTTTATTTTAATTCTACTCGAGAAAATAAAGAAATTGGAGGCGGTAATAGTAAAATCACAGGTATAAGAAATAATGATATTTATGTTGCAAGACGCAATTCGGTAGGTGAGTGGGATAACCTTTCACCTGTGGAGGGTGACATCAATTCTGATATGGATGAGGGGTCTGTCTCTTTTAGTGCGGATGGTAAGGTTATGTATTTTACTCGTTGCTATTCTGAGAAGGGGGAGAGCAGAGGTGCTCAAATATGTTCCGTAAATCGTTCCGGAGGTAAATGGGGTAAGGTTGTGGATGTAAAATTGTCTGAAGATAGTTCTGTAACATTTGCTCATCCTACGATTTCTCCGGATGGCAAGTATCTTTATTTTGTTTCTGATTTAGAGGGTGGATTTGGCGGAAAGGATATTTGGAGGAGTGAGGTAAATGGAGGTCAGTATAGTGCTCCGGTTAATTTAGGTCCGACCATCAATACTCCAGGTGATGAGATGTTTCCTTATATGCGTGAAAATGGAGTTCTTTATTTCTCATCCAATGGGCATCCCGGTTTTGGGGGATTAGACCTATTTTATGCCAATGAAATTGAAGGTGGCTCTTGGTCTGTACATAATATGATGACGCCGGTAAATTCTAATAATGATGATTTTGGAATCACTTTTGTGGCAGGTAAGGAAAAGGGATTATTTTCTTCGAATAGAGGAGAGAAAAAAGGTTATGACAAAATCTATGAATTTGAATTGCCTCCGGTAGAGTTTTTAATTGATGGGAAAGTTACCGATATGGCAGGTGAACCGTTGGGGGGGGCAACGGTTCGTATTGTGGGCGATGATGGAACAAATAAAAAGATTGCTTCCAAAACTGATGGTACATTTAAGATCTCTTTAAATAAGGATGTTCGATATGTGCTTTTGGGTAATTGCAGGGGTTTCTTAAATCAAAAAGAGGAGGCGATTACATTGGGAATGGAGGATTCTAAAACCTTCCCAATCTCGTTTACTTTGGCCTCTATCGGGAAACCGGTTGGGTTGGATAATATCTTCTTTGAGTTCGGACAGGCTACACTCTCTCCGGAATCTTCTACTGCTTTGGATAAATTGGTTAAGATTTTGAATGACAATCCTAATATTACCATCGAAATTGGTGCTCACACAGACCGTGTTGGTTCGGCGGAAGGTAATTTACAGTTGTCCGGCAAACGTGCTCAATCAGTAGTGGATTACTTAGTGAAAAAAGGTATAGAAGCAGAACGTCTGACTGCCAAAGGGTACGGGAAATCTCAACCTGTGGTTGTAGATAAAGTGGTGCAAAAAAAATATTCGTTTTTGAAAATTGGAGATACCCTTAATGAAGAGACAATCGAATCTTTTGATAGCGATGAGAAAAAAGAAATTGCTGATTCTATCAATCGACGGACAGAATTTAGAGTGCTAAAAACAACATATAAGATGTATTAAGATTTGAAATTTAATACTTTAGTGTAGTGTATAACTGAATTAATTAGAAGAAAAATGAAACAATATAAGGAACTTTTACAACGAGTTTTATCGGAGGGTGTAGAAAAAGGAGATAGAACCAACACCGGAACTATCAGTGTATTTGGGCATCAAATGAGGTTTAACTTAGAGGATGGATTTCCTCTTTTGACCACTAAAAAGTTGCACTTGAAGTCGATTATTCATGAATTGCTATGGTTCCTTAATGGGGATACGAACGTTAAGTATTTGCAAGAAAATGGTGTCAGAATTTGGAATGAATGGGCTGATGAAGATGGCAATTTAGGGCATATCTATGGTTATCAATGGCGTTCATGGCCGGATTATAAGGGCGGACATATCGATCAAATTTCTGAGGTTGTTGATATGATTAAGAACAATCCAAACTCCAGAAGAATCATTGTGAATGCGTGGAATGTTGCAGATTTGGATAATATGAATTTGCCACCTTGTCACATGTTCTTTCAGTTTTATGTGGCTGATGGTAAGTTGAGTTTACAAATGTACCAGCGAAGTGCAGATATTTTTTTAGGGGTACCATTCAATATTGCCTCTTATGCACTATTGCTTCTTATGATGGCGCAGGTGACAGGTCTTAAGCCGGGGGAATTTATTCATACGTTGGGTGATGCACATATCTATTCTAATCACTTGGAGCAAGTTAATTTGCAATTGATGCGGGAACCAAGAGAACTTCCAACAATGAAAATCAATCCAAATGTGAAGGATATCTTCTCATTTAAGTATGAAGATTTTACATTGGAAAATTACAATCCTCATCCTCACATTGCCGGTGTTGTTGCGGTGTGATATGATTTTTGTTCGGTTGTTTCCAGACATAATTTACAGAGAATAATAAAATCGGATACCTCTTCAATTTGTTGAATGGGTATCCGATTTAAAATTAGAAGAATAATCAGTTTGTTATTCTTTTATGATTTTATTTCTATACACTCCTGATTTTGTTTCTGCATGAAGAATATAAATACCATTTTTAAGCTCAGATACATCTAATGTATATTGGTTTGTTGTTGGTGTTGTTTGATAAACTAATACTCCGGATATATCATACAAAAGTAAATCTTCTATTTCCTCTTCCGCATGAATATGAATCTCTGTTGAAGCAGGATTTGGGAAACATAGTAGAGAGAAGGTTTCGTCATACAAAGGATTGACAAAGGTCTCTTCCTCACACGAAATACTTCCATTACTTAAGTTAGGAGTAGCTAAAGAGCCTTGGGTTGAGCAAGTGTCAAACACCATCCAATCTTCAGCACCATCTGTTACTCGCCCGTATGAGCCATTGGTTGGGTGATTTTCATATATTTGTAAATAGTCGATAAGTACCACTTCTCCACCCACTTTTTGTGTTAAGAGTATTGGGGTTGCTTTGTCGGCACTTAATTTAAAGTCTAAATAGAGCGGGTCATATTGTAAATCCCCTTTTGCCCATAAAATTTTTCTTTCTTTAGGTTGAATAAGGGTTTCTGAAGATCCGTATGGAATCTGAAATTTCGTCCAATTATTTTTTTCGTCCGAAAGGTAAAGTCCGGCCAAATCTTGAGGTTCTGTACCGTAATTGTAAATCTCTATCCAATCAGGGTAATCACCGTAATCATCGGAGTTTCCGGAGTTCTTGTTACTGCTGGCACATACTTCATTCAATTGAAGTGTTAGAGGCATAGGATTCTCTATTTTTTCAAAAATAGCTTCTATTTTTTGGTCTGATTTAACCCAAATATTTAGCTGTTCTTTATCCGGATTCTCTACGTGTTGGATTTTTTGCGCCTTCATTTCAAGTTCAAATGTTAAATTATCACTGCTTGCTTTGTTCAAATGCATTTCAACGGCGATAAAGTTTTTGCCTTCAATCAATAAGTCTGGATTGATATTTAATGTGCGTGTTGCGGTATTTACATTGGAAGCCGCTTCCGTAGAATATTGTACGGAATCCACTTTTTTCATGTTAGTTTGTTCTACCTCTACTCCATTGATGTAGAGTACGTATCCATCATCATAAGAGATTGAGGCTTGAATGGACATTAAATCTTTTAGGTTATCAATGGAAAATGAACTCCTGAAATAGGCAGTCATATATTTATTTCTCCGATTTGTACCATAATCTAATTTAACATCGAAATTTTGACTAGGATTCATGAAGCCTGAAGAGCTATATCCAAATCGTCCGGCACCACTTTTCCATTGACTATCGTCGTAGAGTGTATCAAACCAAGCGGAATCCGGGGCTTGTTTGTCATAGTAGTACTTCCATTCGGTCTGTTTTGTCATTATTGACTCCCAATATAGAGTACCATCTAAAATAGTGGCTTCCGGAGTCACTTTCCATTCCGAAAAGCGATAACCGGCAGGAGCGTAGGGTTTCAAATTGAGCGTCATGCCTGATATATACTTCCCATTATACCCCTCGCTTTTCTCTCCATTCATCATAAGAATAGCACCATCAACATTAGAGGTAATTTCTAAATCAACAATAGAATCTCCTCCTACGTATCCAACTAAATGATTATAAACATAGGAGGGCCTTTGCAGTGCAAAACGTCGCATACTTGCAGCTTCGTCAAAAGCGCTTTTATTTTTCGACAGACAATTCTCTTTATCCAAAATAGTACATATACTATCGAATACAGCATTGATTCTTGTTTCAGAGAATGTAGTGTTTAATCGATCTAAATATTTGGTAACAAAACGTTGTTTGAATTCGTTATTTTTTGAAAGATTAGCAAATATGATGGTCATCCATTCCTCATCATTTCCCCAATTTTTAGATCCGATGGCTTGGCACCATTCAATCATATTTTTGGAAGCGGACTCACCCTGTAATCCAAATCCAAAATCAGTGTCAAACATTATCCAACGGAATCGACCATTATCTTTTAGTCGCCACATTTTAGTATTATTTCCAGGCCAATCCACGTTTGCAATAAATTGTTGAAGAATTTGATAATCAATGTATTCATCCATATCCATTAATCGAGCAGCCCCTTTGTAGTAGTTTTCATCTTCAGGGTCAGTGGTTGATAAATATTCTACCAATGCATTGTAGGCATCCAAAGTACCTTTGTTTGCGCTAATTTTTAGTTGGTCTGATAGTGTTACCAAATCAATTTCGTCATCATCATAGCCGTAGTTGGATTTTACATAATCAGCATTGGTCCGTTCTCTTAGTCCCATCAGTCCCATATACTCTCCATTTAGGTAATATGCAACAGGCTGATAGGCTTGGTAATCGATGTTTAACCCAATGGCAAAAGTTTGCATAAGACCATCTCCAAAACGCACACGATCAAATCCCTGACCACCATTTCTTAGGTGCAGAGTGCGATGAAAAATATCCGGTTTGGAATTAAATATATTATAGGAAAAATTCTCTTTTCCAGTTTTTTTCGATGCTTTTAAAGAGAGTGATTTAATGCTGTTGCTACGAGAACAACCACCTTCCACAGCAGCCTCCACTTCTTGAGAAAGAACCTGTTCATTATTTACTATATACTCAAAGTTGATGGCTCTCTTCCAATCTTGATTGTAGTTGGCTTTTTGAAAATTACAATCTTTCTCTCCCATGATTCCATTTTTTCCGGTTACGAGGATTCCAATCATCGGGTCGTTTAAGTATTCATCATTTGTTGTTAATGAGACGATAGGGATTGAGAACCCTCCGCATTCGGTGCGAGCCTCTTCTGCAAATAGATAGGTGCCTGTTGTGATTTTACTTGGCAACATTCCATTTTTATAGGAACGTGCGCGTAGAATAGTGTTTTTATTGATGTATAATGCCTCGGAATAGATATTTCCACTTGTATCGGTTGGCTCAGAGCCATCCAATGTATAGTAGATAGAGGAATTAGAAGTTGTTGTCGTTATTGATACATAGATGGAATCTGTCAGCACTCCGGGCTTTTGTGAAAATTGGGGAGCAGTACAGCGATTATTCGATGTAAGATTTTTGACAACCATGGAATTTACGCTTAAAGGTGATGGAGACATGTAGCCTACACTTCCATTGTAGCGTCCGTAAGAGATATGTGCATCTCCCCTTTCATACGCAAAGGAGTCGATTAATGTGGTGCCGTCATAGAGGGTTAAGTAACCTCCGTCTGCATCCAATTTATAGGGACTATGACCAATTTTGTCTGATTCATCCATCCAAATTAATTTATACCTTTCTAATTCGTCAACGATCAAATCTGAATCAATCTCCCATTGCCACTTTAATTCGATATCTCCATTCCCTTTTCTTTTGAAATGTGTTAGCACCATGCCTTTTAGATTGACAGATTTTTCTCCTCCGTTAAATAGTTCGATGTAGCCGGAAAAGTTATAGTTGTCTGTATTTATTTGTGTGGATATATTGCAAGGCATTACTTCGTTAATTGAAACTCCTTGCCCGTGTATTCCAACGATAGAGAAAAGTATGAATGTAGTAATTGATAGTAAATGTTTTCCCATGGTAAAATAGTTTTTTGTATAATTTCTATCCTTAATACGATTCTTAAGATAACCGCCTTAAATTTTCTAACCACAACCAATCCAACAATTTTCTTATTAGATTGATTTTCATCTAATCGCAATGAAACGGCAAGTAAGGTAAAATATTTTAATTTTTCTAAAATTCTGCTAAAATAGTTCTAATTTATTGACTTAATTCAAAATAATTATTGGTTATTCTTTTCTCAGAATAGGGTGTTGACCGCAGAAACATGGTACTTTAAATTGATGGAGAGAGATTATTCTGCTTGTCAGAATTTTTGCTATATTTGCAACTATTGATTAAGCCCTGAAAGTAGGAATGAACTTTTGCGCTATGGAAAGAAATAGCATAGGGTTCTAATAAGGGTTGTATTATGGATAAATTATAAAAACTGATAATAGATGAAGAAAATTATTTTTTTAGTGGTGGCAGTTTCATTGGCAATTTTTGCTAATGCTTCAGATGTCGTATTAAACCCTCGTGGGTGGAAGGTTGGGGATTCTCGTAGTTACAAATGTGTGACTGTGGATAAACAAGGTAATATTGTTAACCACGATATTTCCATGAAAGTTAATTCCATGAATAAAGACAAGTATTTTATTGATTTTAAAAATATTATAGACACAACAAGCAATCAATACTTAGGAGTTAAAAAATTGTTTGGAGAGCAACTTGCAAGAGATATGAACGAATTTGTTTATAAGGTTTCATTCTCTAAACAAGGTGAGTTTGGTAACTTTGAGAATTACAAAGATTTGCGAGGTTTGTTTGGTGGTGGTATGGTTGAATCTATAATTACAACTATTATAGGAACAAGCCAACAAGATGCGGAAAATAAGTATTTGCCCGAGATTCAGAATATTTTCTGGTATATGAACAAAAAGTTTGATGAGAATAGTGACAACATAGTAAAAAGAAATTTTACTGAAAAAATTTCCATCTACAAAGATGTTGAGGCTAACGTAAAAGTGGAGTCGTCAAGAGGAAAACTGATTTTCACACTGACAGCAAATTTGTCGGAAGAAGAATTCTTTTTAGAAACAGAAAAATCATATAGAGAGATGATGAATAATATGGCTAAATCTATGGGGGTTCAACCATCCATGTTTGAAGATAAAGTCAAAGAGCAGATGGATGAACTGAAAAAATCAAGACTTTCGGCGGTAATTAAAGAGAAGGCTGTTTTTGATGAGAAAACCGGGTGGCTTATCTCTTATGATAGAGTGATGGAGACAAATTCTGCTGCTACTGGAGAGACTTTCATTGAATCTCGTTGTACAATTTCTGAAAAATAGGATTATAGTTGAGTCCTATAAATTCACTATTTATAATGTAGAAAGTGTAAATAGGCAGGCAGATAAATTTTTCGGAAATTTTTGAATTTATAGACCAATTTATACTAAAGTCCGTAACAATTGATGTTGCGGATTTTTTTATGTTTTGTTGTCCTGTGTGCATATTTGCATTATGAGAAAATGTTACTACCTTTGCAAAAAATTTAATCGTATGAACAAGGTATCGGAAAACCCTTTCAAAAACCGAACAAACAGTCAGTCTATGTTGATGATTGTTTCGTCGCTCTTCGTGACCATGTATCTGGTCTCTAATATCATGGCTGTCAAGGTCATTGGTTTCTTTAATCTTTTCTATTTTGATGCAGGGACGATAACATTCCCTTTCGCCTATATGTTGGGTGATGTGCTCACCGAGATGTGGGGCTACAAAACGGCAAAGAAGGTGATATGGATGACTTTCGTCTGCAATATCATTCTTGTGGTTTGCACTATGATTGGGGTGTGGATGCCGGCTCCGGATTATATGGCGGAAACCTCCGCAGCATATCAGCACATCTTCACCTACGTGCCGCGCATAGTGATTGGTTCGTTAGTGGGATTTGTTTGCGGAGAACTCTCTAACGCATGGCTGATGGAGAAAATAAAGCAAAAGAGTGAAGGGAAACGTCTTTGGGTGCGCACTATTGGGAGTTCAATTGTGGGTTATCTTTTAGATACTGTCCCGTTTGTGCTAATTGCTTTTGCAGGTGTTGTGCCGGTGGCAGATTTGATTCTGATGATCTTTACTCAATATTTTGTAAAGTTGCTGATAGAGGCGTTTTTAGGAACGCCTATGGCGTATGCGGCAATTGGTTTTCTGTCTAAAAGAATGGAACGTGTTTAGGCATGGAGCGTTACGCAGAGATTTTAACAAAAATGCCCCGTGAGTTTGTGCTGTTGCAAGGTTGTGGATGCAGATGGGCAAAGTGCTCGTTTTGTGATTACCACACCGATGTGAGCAACAATCCTTTTGAGGTGAATCGTATGGTTTTGAGTAGAGTGACCGGCAAATTTGGTGTGCTGGATGTGATAAACTCCGGTTCCGGAATTGAATTGGACGAGCAAACTTTAGATTTAATCAAAAAGGTGTTGGCGGAGAAAAAAATTCATACGGTTTGGTTCGAAATGCACTATATGTACCGAAATCGGTTGGAGGAGTTTGCCAAACGTTTTTCGCCGGTGAGAGTTAAGTTCCGCTGCGGTATCGAGTCGTTCGATGGCCTTCGCAGAAGGCAGTGGAACAAGGGTGTGCCAGCTGATGTGACTGTTACCGATGTGGCGAAATATTTTAGCGGAGTCTGTCTGCTGGTTTGCACGAAAGGCGACACTAAGGAGCGCATCATTACTGACATCGAACTGGCTAAAAAGCATTTCGAATATATGAGCGTCAACTTTTTCTGCAACAATGGGACTGAAGTTCGGCGAGACGAGTTGTTGGCAGACTGGTTTGTGAAAGAGGTTTATCCTCTGATAAAAGATGACGACCGTATCGAGGTGCTGATAGGGAACACCGATTTAGGGGTGGGGTGATTTATGGTATTTATTTAGATCTGTCGTTATCATTTCAAATTCAAGTCTTACCGACCGAGCTGGTAATTGCAACATGAAGCCAGATACGTATTAGTGAATGTTTTGCAAATGCCTATATGTCAGTGCGGACGGATTGCAAGTCAGACCAGTCAGATGATAGAAGATTGCTTTATCAAATCAATCACCTTTAATTCCCTTTTACTGGTCACACTAACTTCATGATAAACAGAATGAAAGTAATATCCACTATTACCAAGTACGTATATGTCATCAATAAATCCAAACTTGTTATAATGAACAATACAACTTTCCATTCGCCATGATCCTAAACTTGCTTTTGTTTCTAAATCCAAATCATCAGACAATGACTGAATTGACTCTAATTGCAATCCTTTAAAACTATCTGTTTTTTCAAATACGATTGGCAGAAATAATTGATTAATAAATTCAATTTCAACAAATTGTCCCGACATACCTATCTCACAGTCTTCAGGACAAGAAAAAACGACAATTTTATCTCTATCTAAAAAAAAAATATACGAAACTTACTAATAGACAAATGGATAAAGCAATCTTTTTTTTCATTTTCGTGTACCGTTAAGTTGTTTAAATTTAATTCAAAAAAAGATAGCTGTTTACAGCCACTCATCCAAATACTTCTCAATGTTTCTTGTCTCGCCACTGAAGTTCGCACCAATCAGGGCTATCTTTTTGTCGCTTGCCAAGAACGGTTGGGCGTAGTTCTTCTCTTTGATTTGGGACATCGCCTCTTCGGCAGTGCCGTTGTATTTGAACTCGAAGATATAGACGTAATCGGTTGTCTCGATGGTCATGTCCACACGTCCGTCGGAAGTGTGAAACTCAGCTTTCGTGTAGAGTCCGCAGAGGTTGCACAAGATGAAAAGCACGTTCTGGTAGTGGTTTTCAGTGTCCTTGATGAGGTCATAGGGAGTGTTTGCGAAGAAAGATTTCAAACGTTTCATAAAACCCGAAATATCACCACCTCTTACCTCCTCAACAAAACTTTCTATCTCAAATGCAGTATCACTTGGTCGGACTGATGTGTAACGAGGTATCAGATAGCGCAAAAATCCGCGTTTTACCTCCTCATTAGGGAATCCTAATAAATAGCCATCATATTCGTTTTTATACCCTTTGATCGTCAAGTATCCGCTCTGGAAAATCACCGAAATCGGTTCTGTAGTAGCAATGTCAACCGAATTTAGGACATCAGAACTAACCAACTTTTTTGTTATATTCCACAGCTTCATATCTTGGTCTTGCATCAATTCAACCAAGTAAGACGGTGTGCCGGTCTCGAACCAGTAGCTGCCGAATTTCAAGTTATCCAAAGTGTTCAAAACACTGAACGGATTATACATTCCAGGGGCATCTTCTGAAAAATGATAACCATCATAATTTCGCTTTAATTCCGAATAAGCCTTGTCCAAAGAAATTTTTTGAACACTCGCTAAACGCTGAACATACGGAGTCAAGACGCCACGCAACTCATCTTCATCAATACCGCAAAGATTATAATAGCGATTGTCTAAAGATATATCCTTCAGATTGTTCAAGTCACTGAACACGCTCACTTTGCCGAACTTCGTCACTCCTGTAAGCATGGCAAACTTTATGCAGTCGTCCTTGCTTTTCAGCGCGCCGTAGAAAGATTTCAGGGTGGTGCGGAATGTGTCCTGAAGCTTGTCATCGCCAATGGCTTGCAACAACGGTTTGTCGTACTCGTCCACCAAAATCACGACACGCTCGCCGGTCTTTTCGTAGGCTCGCTGGATAACTCCCTCAAAACGTGCCCCGAACGACTTTTCCAATTCATTTCTGCCGTAAAGTTTTTCCCAATTTCCCAACGACAAGGCGATTCTGTCGTCTAAAGCAGCTTTACTATCGTAATTATCAGTATTCAAATCCAAATGCAGCACCGGATGCACTGTCCATTTCTGCTCCAATTGCTCAACGGCAAGACCCTCGAACAAATCTTTCTTGCCAAGGAAATAAGCCTTCAACGTACTGATAAGCAAACTCTTACCAAAGCGACGAGGACGAGAGAGGAAATAATAACTCCCTGTTGACACAAGGCGATGCATCAACGCAGTTTTATCTACGTATAAGTAATTCTCCTTACGCAGTTTCTCGAAATCCTGAATGCCGATTGGCAAGTTTTTTAACGTCTGCTCCATACGCTGAATTTTTCTTTCTGCAAAGATAATGTTTTGAGCGTGATTTCATAGAGGTGTAACAAAAATTAATGAATGAGGGATGAGGAGTTAGGAATTAATGCTTTTGCCCCGTTGGGGCGAGTTTTGTTGTGTGGGGGCATTGCCGAGGGCGGAGCCAACGGCTGATGAGTTTTGCCCTTTCAGGACGCAGGTTGGAGCGTAACGTTGAGAGTGAATATATACAGCTCTGGTTGTTAGTGCATTGCAAATGCTTGTACTCGGAGCAGTCGAATTGCAGATCCTATCGAGCTGGATGGTCAAAACAAACTCACTCAATCAGTTTTTTGTTCTCATCGCACAGTCCGACAAGGCTGCAAGTCCCAATCATCTCTCCTTTTGTCACAACTTTCAGCATACCGTACGTAGCAGCCACATATTTATTGCCTGTACCTTCTTGAAAGAAATAACTGTCTGAACCGATGGTATAGGACTTTCCTCCCCAGCTGTTTTTTTCTAAAGAATATCGAAGCAGAAGTTCGTCCTCTTTTAATGCAACTGCTGCGTCATTGGTCAAACTGACAAAATGGGCGACTCTATCATCGTCTAACCGCACAACGCAAAATTTATTCGATTCTGCTTCAAGGCCATAAATATGATTACAAACTTCAAAATGAAGAGTCATATAGTCCCCTTGCATAAGCGAGCGAGGGTCCACCGGACGCAATTCCAGCAACACAGTCTCACCTTCGCTCAGAACCTTCTCGTTCTTCACTATGTTGAAACCAAAAAACAGCAGCACAAGCACCATGTTGGCTGATATGATGAATAGTTTTAATTTGCTCATTTTTTTAATCTGTTGATGAAAAAGAATAGTAGTAAAAAGATGATTCCGCTACCCATAAGCAAGTATGATTTATGACTTAGTAAGATCTCCATGTCGTAGTAGAACTTGCCGATAGAATAGATTAAGAAGAGTCCAAACGCAACCACACCGAACTTGTCCAACACCATGTAGGTGAGAATCAAGCCCAGCACAGCAAGTGAGACGTTGGGCGTAACGCAGGAGGCTGCGCAACCTAACAAAACAAGAGCCGTGCCCAAAGCTTTTTTTGTGGATCCTATCTCCTGCTTTGACAATATAAAGAGTGCCACTGCGAAACTTAATAAGGCGCAAATAATAGACTGCGCTACATTGTCAATACCCAACAAAGCGTAGGGGATAGCAACAACTACTATACAAAAGCGAAGGGTGGGTATATATTGTGCATAAAGATTTTCTTTTTTGAATTTATCCGCATCAAACCAAATCGTCAAGCCGTAGATAACCATCAAGAGGATTGAGTAGTAAAATGAAAAGTTTTTCAAAAAAGAATATCCTATAAAATCGAACATTAGAGGGAAGACAGAGACAATCGACAAAAGAATGATCTGTCTCAAAAAATGGTTTCGGCAAAAAATCCACGATACAATCAGCACGCAGATTTCAAAAAAGCAGAAAGCACTTTCAGGCATTTCATGATTTATCAACATATAAGAAGAAAGAACTTCTCCAGAAAAGAAAAGTGGCAGTGCTACCGAAAGTATAAGTTTTTCGTTATCAACTATTCTCGTCATTATGATAGAGCCAATAATCAAGCATAAGCCCAAGACAAGAGCGGCACCTGCAGAACCATCCACTATTAGTGCCAACGGGGCACCAACCATTAACATGGTTATCTGTCCTCCAATATAAAAGAGCAATTTGAGCGGCCACGTCAGTTTTGTGCCCCCTGTCAAATCATATTTGTCTGTAAATTCCATAAACAATCCTTTTGAAAGTTTTTAAGTAGGGTTCTATAAATTCATTTCGAGGAATTTTTGAATTTATTTCGAGCAGATTGCTGTGCGAAAGTAGGGAGCAGTGCAGGCACTGTAACCGACCGACAATCAGCAAGTTGCTGAAATAAATCAAAAAGTGCCGAAAAGTTTATCAACCCACGATTTGTACTTTTTAATTATAAACGGTGAATTTATAGAACTCACCTTACTCATTGTTTTGATTCTCTGTCTGCTGATTTGCAGAAGAAATCGCATCCCACTCCCTCTTTTTGTCTATGAGGTGTTTGCCTAAAAAATAGATGGTGGTCATAAATGGTATTGAGACCCAAAACATCATCTCCCAATCATCTATAATCCGAAGCAATAATTCATATATTATGGTTAAAACACCTATGCAGAAAATAGAATAGAGCATGAGGTTTCTCTTCATGAACGCATAAAAGAGGGTTGCTGCGCTCACTGCTATGCTAACAGAAAAATCCCAGCCCTCAATATAGTCAAAGCCATCAAAGATAACAATTGAAATCATGATCACGGCGAGGGTGTATGCAACACTGAAAAGCAGTGTCATAAACCATTTTGGTGCAACACTTTTATGCGGAATCAACTTCGGTGAAAATTCAAAAAAGAGGATGAAAAGAGAGGTGATAACCACAAAGTCTGTGAATCCCAATTTGACAGACGGAATCAAGCCGTAGGCAAGCATCGTCAAGCCGATAAAGAAAATCCATAACGGATAGAAGTCTGCCACAACCACCCAAACCACAATGCAAATAGCCCAAGAGAGGAAGAGCGTGTAACTGTCTGCTCCCGTCTGGTATATTTGTCCGAACAGAGCCAAGAAAGCACCTACCAGTATGCACATGGAAAAAATGGTTATGTTGCGCACCCAGTCTCGCATGGGCACTTTCACCACGGCGACAAAGGTGGAGAGCAAAAGAGCCACCACAATCCCCATCTTTACAAAACGATGAATCGTTTCCCAGTTGTAGGCAAAGAAAAATATGATTCCGCTCAACAGGAGACCGGCTCCAAGCGAGAGCGTCAAAACTTCAGAAAACCTCAACCACTTTTGTGCATCAACTTTTCCCGCAGGTGTCGTGTTAATAATACTATTTCCTTCCATTTTTTTAGTGAGGTTCTATAAAAACTCTTTTAGCGAATAACCTGAACCTCATTATGGCTACTGCAAAAGTTTTTTCGAAGGTCAAAGGTAGTATAATATTTGTAATTTATGAAATTATTTTAGACCTTTGTAGGGGAGTTATGGATGCTTATGGTTACACTTCGTTTTTACAGTACACCCTAATAATCCTAAGCACTTCATCTCTTGAAACATAATTAATCATTTCAACAGATTATTCTATGTTCATTGATTAACATTCAAACAAAAATGTATGGCAAAAAAAACGAAATTAACAATTGAAATATTGCGTGCAGAAGCAAAACAATTCTGTATAGCAGAATCAAAAATTAAAAACAGCGAATTGTACGGGATAACAGACGGGAAGGCAGTAGGAACATACGTAGAACACAAATTCCAACAACAATTAAATTCCAAATACATAGTAACTATCGGTTCTTCCGCAAGTGGCATTGACTTACCATCGAAGGATATTTTGACTGACATAAAAGTAACATCAATAAAGCAACCTCAATCATCATGTCCATATAAAGATGCAAAACAAAAAATTTTTGGTTTAGGTTACAATTTACTGGTTTTTGTATATAATAAAATTGATAATCCTAAAACCAAAACTACAACATTACACTTTGTGAGTTGCACGTTTATATCAAGTGAACGAACTGCTGATTATACAACCACTTACCGTTTGCGTGAAATGATAAAAGATAAAGCTAACGAAGAGGATATAGTTGCGTATTTAACTGATAAAAACATTCCGGCAGATGAAATAACTTTGCAAAACATGGCAAAAATGATAATGAAAAATCCTCCTAAACAAGGATATTTAACCATATCTAATGCATTGCAGTGGAGGTTGCAATATCAGAGAGTTGTTTCTCTAACGAAAAACGTGTCTGGCATTAACAAAATCATTGATGAGAATATTGAAAAATGATTTTTTTTAACACCTATATCAGTGAATCTGTATTTTGTTTTTTTAAGAATAAAAAAAACATTTTAGTCTCCGTAGAAGATGCTAACAAGTATCTTCAAGAGCAATGCGGGATTAAAGCATTTTTTGAGAACGATTCAGAGCTATTGCAACTAACGAACAAACTTAACGAACAATTTACTAATGAAGTTTGCGAAAGTGATGCAGAATATGGAGATTTTCAAACAAACCAGAATTTAACTTTTCAGATTGCAGAAAATCTAAAAAACAGCGGAGTTTCTCCAAAAATTGTTATTGAGCCGACTTGCGGGAAAGGACATTTTATCATTGCCGCGTTGGATGCATTCGATGACATTGAAGCAATATATGGTATAGAAATACAAAAAAAACACATTTGGCAATCAAAATTTAACATTTTGGACTATTTTCTCTTGAATCCCAATAGAAAGATTCCTAATATTCATATTATTCATTCAAGCATATTCGATTTTGACTATCTCTCAATAAAGAAATCAATTGCAAAAAAAGAACTACTGATTATAGGGAATCCACCATGGGTAACCAATTCTGCATTGGGTATGATGGATTCTAAAAACCTCCCTCAAAAATCAAACTTTAAACAACATAAAGGACTTGATGCAATGACTGGGAAGGGGAACTTTGATATTGCAGAATATATAACGATTGATTTGCTGAGGAATTTCGGGGATTGTACCGGCAACATGGCATTTTTGGTAAAAAACTCTGTCATCAAAAACATTGTTCATGACATTCCAAAACTTAAGTTGCCAATCGCAAATATGAAAAAACAAAACATCGACAGTAAAAAAGAGTTTGATGTAAGTGTTGATGCGGCTTTATTTATTTGTGAGTTAAACAAGAACACCGAATATTCATGTCAAGAGTCAGATTTTTATTCTTCTGAAATAAAATGTGATTTTGGATGGAAGGATAATAAATTTATGTCTGTTTTATCATTAAACAATGAAGTAGATGGAATCTCTCCTTTTGTGTGGCGACAAGGGATTAAACACGATTGTTCAAAAGTCATGGAAATAGAGTCTGAAGGCAATATATTTTGCAATATGTTAGGAGAACGGTTTACCCTTGAAGATAATCTTATTTATCCTTTGTTAAAAAGCTCTGATTTAAAGACAACAGTAGCAAAATTAACACGGAAAATGACGATTGTTACACAAAAATTTATTGGGCAGAACACTTCTTATATAAAAGAGTTTCCGCAAACATATAAATATCTTAATGACCACATTGATTTATTCCGAATGAGAAAATCAAGCATTTATAAAGGGAAATGTGATTTTTCAATATTTGGCGTTGGAGAATATTCTTTTAAACCCTATAAAATAGCTATTTCAGGCTTGTATAAGACATTTCATTTTTGTCTTGTAAAACCTCAGAATGGGAAACCAGTCATGCTGGATGACACTTGTTACTTCATTGGATTTGACACCTTAGAACAAGCTGAATATGTGTGGGAACTTTTAAATTCTGACCTCGTTGAAAATCTATTAAAAAGCATTACTTTCAAAGATGCAAAACGAATGATTACAAAAGATATACTAATGAGAATTGATTTAAAAAAAGTAGCTGAAAAGAAAGGCAAAAAAGGTTTCCTTACGGATTTAGGGAAAAACACAAACCTACAATTAAGTTTATTTGACTGAATCCTTGTTTCAAAAGAACGAGACATTCTCCAACTGCTTTTCTTCTTCCAAGAACCCTTACTCCACCAGCAACTTCTTGCCATTCACCACATATACACCTCTTCGCACCGCAATCTCAAGTCTCATTCCGGCTTGCATATAAAGTCTTTTGACCATGCGGCCCTGAATGTCATTCACGTTAATCCACGCCCCTTTGTCTGTGCTCTCCACAACGATTTTTCCATCGGTGCTGTAGATGATAAGGGAGAGAAGTTCGATGTCGTCTATCTTTGTTTCTATATCTTCTCCTGCCAACGCTTTAACCTCCTTGCGAGACAAGATTATCCAACGTTGGTTGGAAGCTGAATTCTTATGGTCGAATTGTGAGCCGGAGACATTGCTATTCGAAGAGGTCAGCGCACTTGGGCTGTTTGTTCCATTGTCGAATGTCAGCCAATAAGATTTTAGATTGAAGGCGTTGGTAACCACATTTTGTCGTGAACCAAGCATTTGTATATTGAAGCTTTCACTATCAGTCAATTGAATCTTTGAGTTGTTGTATGAAAGAGCTTTGTCGGATCCCAAATTTTTAAACTCATAGAGCTGTGTGGCAGGATTGAACCGTATCTGCCAAGCATACGAATTTTCCCTAAGAACGGTAACCCAATTACTCTTCTGTAATTGCAAATTATCTCCGTCTGATTTTAGCATTGAAAAGTCTGAGCCGTTCAAATCATCAGCAGAGAGGATGTAGTAATATTCATTGTCGTCTTGGATGAATGTGTATGCCGGCGAAGCGAATGCGCCCGACACCGGAGGAAGATTGTCTTCGCCTAAAGACTGCACAATAAGCGCATTGGCATAATATAACATACGAGAGCCGTTGTCTTCATGCGCGCCATTGATACCGTATGGCCAGAAGTGTGTTTTGTCGCCTTTCAAATGCGCATTGTTGTCATTTTCCAAGAATGCCAAAATCCGGTCTGTTCGTTCTCCAAGCCAAAACCCTGTACTTGTATTTTCTCGGTATGTGCTGCTATTGTACCATGTTTCTGTAGTCCCGACACCAACTGCATGAGCCATCTCGTGCTGAATTGTGCCTGTACGCTGATAACTCGCATTAGGTCCCACTCGCATCCATCCGCCATAACTGCAATCTGCTGTTGGTGTGCTGGCACCGTAATTTACAGTCATGTTGATTCCCTTGATGCTTGTAATGTTGTTCCAAATATCAACGGCATCTTTCACAGCAGAGTTTATTCGGTTGTTCTCTTCTGCCGAACCTCCGTTATTATAGCTCCATGTGATTCCACCCTTGGGTAGAGTGCAGATTTTTATTGTCTTTCCATAGCCCACCACATTTTGATTGGTTATGGCGTATGGACGGATATAGTAGAATGTGGCAGGACTCAATCCCTCAATCACATATATGTCGCCATTGTTGCTAAAAGATTTGGTGGAGCGGTTATCCTTTATCGTAGGGTTGTTTTTTGTTCCCCAGCAAAAACCTTTTTCTACAATTCCTTCTCCCGAAAAAGAGGCACGACCAAAAGCCATTGTAGCACCACGAGCATGACGAGGGTCTGATGTTACAGTTGGAACCGGTCCGGAGGCATGGCTTGTTCTGTAATAAAGCATCAACTCCTCCAAATCCAGGATGGTTTCATTGACATCTGCAATAAGGAGAGATTCATTGTCATAAACCTGTTTGGCCTTATCCAATGCATTAGAGATCTCGGCATCTTCCAAGGCTGCCGGCTCTGCTTCAGCAATGAGTTCTGTAAGTTCAGCGTACAGAGCAACAGAAGTTTCAGCACTCTCTGTGGCTTTCCGCAGATTGGAAACAATGGAGGAGAGTGTCTGTGATGAAGGAGAAGATAACCATAGCTCAGCACTTTCCGTCGCACCCTTCAGATTTTCACGATGGTTGGCATTCATCCTTTGGGCTAACAATTCGTTAGCCGCTTCCACTCGCTTCGACAATTCTGAGGCAAGATAATCTGTCGATTCATCTCCAATAATATATAGTTTCACGAAATCTGCTACCACCTTGGCAGAATTGGCAGACCCGTTTGCAACTGCTTTGAAGCCAATTTGAACACGTCCGGTAGTCTCCTCAGAAAGAGTGAATGAGACCTCATCCACAATCCATTGATTGAACGGGAAGGAGGAGATAGACGAAACCTTGCCGGAGCCATTCTTAGGAATCCACCCAAGCAGACTGTAGCCATTATTGGAGTTGCTGCCATTAAAGTAGGCGGTTTGGAGTTTGTAGTTTCCGGGTGGCAGAGTTATCTCTTGAAAAAACTTCATCTCTTGGTCCCAGCCGGTGCTTAATGCAAGACAGCCACCCTTTGAATTGTTGTATCCGGCAGATGGTACACTCCCGGAGGTGTTGAAAGTCTTAGACGTGCCAAATTCATAGATTCCGCATACGGTATAATCCACACTGAAATCTTTGTTCCAACCATAGATTGGCAAAATCTCTTGTGCCACATTGCCATTGTCAGAGACAGTATAATCAAAGTGAGACTCGTCATCAAAACCTGCGTTTTGCAGATAAAGATCAGAAACATCCACATCCGCCAAGACGAGCGACTTACATAAAGTCAAAAAAGAGAATAATAATAAAAAACGTGTTTTCATGCTTAATGGTTTATTTGATAGGCAAATATAAGAAAAATATGATTAAATATCTGTCTATCAAAACTTTTTTGTGCAGATTTTGAGTTGATAAAGCTTTTGTTTGCGATAGGAGCCTAATTTTTTTATCTTTGTCACTTGGTTATATAAAAATGTAGAATTAAACATTAAACATCATGAAAAACATCCTTTCAACTATCTTGCTTTTATTGGCAACTGTACAGCTCTTTGCAGATGACGGCGGAACAAGTAACTTCCGAGATTGGACCTACGGCAACATATACGTGAAGGAGCCGAACGATAAAATCGCCCTTAGGAAGGAGCTGATGGAGGTTGATACAGACTCGCTCAAAGCTACCTTCGTTTTTGAAAACACTACGGACGAGGATGTGGTGGTGGATTGCGCTTTCCCTATTCAGATTGTGTTGCAGTTTTATAGAGAGGAAGATACGGACACAGTCAAGATTGAGACATACAATATGTCAGAGTTTCCAAGTACTCATTGGACGATTGCTTTGGGAGAAAAAATAGAATTGCTTGACGATGAGGGTTCTATTCTTAAAATGCCAATTACTATAAGCGAGATGTCTCAAAAGCTTGATAAAAAGTTAAAAAAATGGACGATGGCGGAGTACAAACAATATCTCTCAGACTTGAACTTATTGAGCGACACCATCCCTTTCAGCAAACAACCTTTTTACATGAAAGGTTGTGACATTGTGCAAGATGATGATATTGTACCGATAGAAAATGTGGCGATGCAGACGGAGGTGCGAGATGCTAAAATATTTGTAACGTTTCACTTTCACCACAAACTGACATTCCCGAAAAAGAAAGAGTCTTTGGTTTTGGTCTCTTATGATTTAGAATTATTAGAAGAAGTCTATAAAGGCCATTGTCGCTCCTTTGTATATGACATATCAACAGGAGGTACATGGAAAGATTCTATTGAGTCATTTATCGTAGTAACTCCATTCGAGATAGAGAGGAGCATTACAAATTTTGAAAAGATAGACTCTGAGGTTAATATATACTGCAAAAGAGGATACGAGCCGCAGCCGGAGGAACAGTTGAATTTTTCGTTATGTACAAACATAGAGTTTGAATACGTTATATTCCCTAAGAAGAGAAATTACAATTCTGAGATGTACGATTTGAAAGTTTCAGCAGATATACTCGATTCGAATAATTTAAATGATGGAGATATTTTTACATATACATCAACAGAGGATTGGAGAAAATCATGGATTGAGTTTTCATTAAGAGAATATGTTGTAGGTCCGCTTGTTGTAAATGGATTATGTGCGGAGAAAGTTAATCAGAAAATATTTAAGAAAGAATTTGGCGATGATGATTGGGGCGGACTGATTTTTGATATTCCTTGCGAAATAGAAGATACATTATGGAGAAAAGAGAATCGAGTAAAACAGATTACATTGACAAACACAAAAACATCGGAAAGTTTTTCGTTTAACTTGTCTGATGAATATACAGCCTTGGCATCTTCGAGAGGCTGGGAAACCTCTAATTGCGTGAAGTACTTGCAAGTGTTAGAGCCGGGAACATACCGAATGAACATAAAAGATATTTACAAAGGCAAGAGTGCAACAAGAACAGGTATAAGTGAAATGTGGTTTTTCCCGATTCCAAATCTGATAAAGTCTTTGCAAGAGGATTCAAAGAGCGAGAGTCCAATCTTTTATGATGTGATGAATGTCGTCAATGCCAATCTTACGAACAAGCCATTCCGAGGAGACTTGGAGGACAAACCAAGGGATGAGTGGGATGTAGAGCAAATTGAAAAATATTTGAGGACTTTATCGGAAGATGATGATGCAAAAGAGAACTTTAGAGAAGAACATGTCGCTAACCCTTCTTCATCAAACTGCAAAGATTCGATAGATGCTAATCAAACAATTGAGGTAAAGGGAGAATCTGCATATAATGCAAAAATATTTATCACTATTGCATGTGTTCTTGCTTTGATTGTAGCTGTGACATTTATTGTATTGCGTAAGAAAAACATAAAAAAATAATCATCATGAAAAACATCCTTTCAACTATCTTCCTTTTACTGGCAACTGTACAGCTCCTTGCTGATGATGGCGGAAGTTCGAATGACTATTTTGCGAGTACCTATCTTGTAAAGCTTTGTATTTTTGCTAATATAGAAAAGAAAAATAGGTGATTACTAATTATATAACATACTTATAAACGTAAATTTATTTTATTATGAAAAAGTTACTATTAATTGTCTTATCCATTTTTATGGGTATCAGTGCTTATGCACAAGAAGAAGTTGACATTTATTTTAAAGGAGGGAAAGTGACTCCGGGTTATCTTAAAGTTGATGGTGTAAAGTTTGAGTTTGCTCTTTTTGGTACTAAGGAGTGCAAAAGTCAATTGAATTTATCAAACATCGACTCAGTTGTGGTTAAAGCAGATACATCAGTGCTTATTCCTCTAAAATGGGTAGAGTGTGCAACTCTTCCTTTGAACAAAGAAAAAGATGTCACGTTGATGTTAAGAGTATATCAAGGTGCAAACATAGAAGGTTATATTACTTTTGCCGGAAATCACACATGGACCCCCTCTTTTAATGGAAATTATCACGCCTATTCTGAAGTGGCAAAATTCTACTACAAAGTTAAGAAAGAGAAGTTAGCTTACTCTTTTTATACAAAGGTCCCTTATGATAATGATAAAAATGTTAGACGTACGATTGCAATTGGAATGAAGAAATCTCGTCCGGAGCTTCAAACCTATGTAAAGTCGGATGAATTTGTGAGCAAAACAAATGGGATTAAGGATACCCCAGGAATGGTCTTTCCTTTGTTTGATGAGTTCTTCGGGAAATAATTAGAGGTTCAATTTTTATTATTAGCCGTTCATAATTCGAGAATACTGGATTGTGGACGGTTAATGATTTTCCCGCAGCGCACCCACTTGCACCCTGAAAGTGCAAAACCCATCAGCCGTTGGCATCGCCCTCGGCATTAATGCCCACAAGATAAACTAGCCCCGGCGGGGCAAAAGCATTTTATTGCTTTCGGTAGCTGCCGTTGGGGCGAATCGCATTCGCCCTGTTTTATATTCTCACTGAATTTCACCGATGTTGCGTTCCGGACTACCATCACTATTTCCCCGAGACATTGTCTCAGGCTACCAACGCTGCGCTCAGTACTGCCTTCCAGGCAGGGTGAAATGTTGGGGAGATGCCTACTTGAAACCTGAATCTTGAAACTTGAATCCTGAAACCATACAATACAATCACGAGACCCTGTCACGGGATAACATCACTATTTCCCCGAGACTTCGTCCCAGGCTACCATCGCTGCGCTCAGTACTGCCTTCCAGGCAGGTCAATTATACAGCCTACCTGAAACTTGAAACCTGAAACGTGCGTCAGCACTATCGAGGATAAATATCGCTAATATAAAAATAGGGCGAATGCGATTCCCCCTACGCTAACAAACGTTTGTCAGCACCCTGAACCCCATCTCATTTTATGCTATTCATTAAAAATAACTAAATTCTAATTTTTTGTTTCAAGGGAAATAATGTCCCCCTTTGCAAAATGAAATTAATGTGTTATTTTTGTCGTATTAATAAACAAAATTTAAATCGATTACTATGTGCATACCTGGAACAGCGATGAGTCGCTACATAAATTTCTACACTGATTTCGCTTTCAAGAAGTTTTTCGGCACGGAGGCGAACAAGGAGTTTTTAATCAGTTTTTTAAATGCTTTGCTGGAACTGAACGGAGAAAAAGAGATTGCTGATCTTACCTACTTAAATACCGAGCAATTAGGATTTTCTAACAATGAGAGACGTGCCGTCTATGATGTCTATTGCACCACCAAGGAGGGGGAGCGATTCATTGTTGAGATGCAAAAAGCAAAGCAAGAAAATTTTAGGGATAGAGCCTTGTACTACTCCTCATTTGCCATCCAAGATCAAGGTCAAAAGGGTACAAAAAACAATACTGTTTATTGGGATTATAAATTGTCACCGGTTTATGTGATAGGCATTTTGGATTTTGTGATGGATGATTCCCCGGAGAAGGCTGACCATTTGATTACCAAGGTGCAATTGATGGACGACACCTATGAGGTGTTTAATAAGAATTTGAATTTTATCTTCATAGAGATGCCTAAATTCCGCAAGGAAGAGAGCGAGTTGGAGACATTCATGGACAAATGGCTTTATGCCATCAAAAACCTTGGGAAGTTAGACGATAAGCCCACAGTATTAACCGAAGCCATCTTCAAACGCTTTTTTGAGGTAGCAGAAATTGCAGCCTTTTCAAAAACAGAACGATATGATTACGAAGAGAATTTGAAAAATTGCAATGATTGGTTCAGTGTAATGAATACAGCCAAAAAAGATGGATTGGAAGAGGGTGAAGCGATAGGTATAGAAAAAGGAAGAGC
>SUWZ01000082.1 GCA_015061185.1 Bacteroidales bacterium | reverse complement strand
TCAACGGTTTTCCACTCCATAAAACGGTCCTCGCCGGCGGTTATCGTGCCCGCTTTGGAGGTCGCCATATCGCTCATCACGCAAAAGGCGTTATAGACAAAGAGCGACGGTATCTCAATCATATAGTTTCGCAACTGGGCGTATGCCTCCGAGACATCGGTATTCTCTCGCGATGGCGATTTCAGCTCCACAACCACAAGGGGGAAGCCGTTTACAAATACCACAATGTCCGCCCTGCGCACCGAACGCTCCTCTACGGTCCATTGGTTGGCTACGGTGAAGTTGTTGCGTAGGGGCGTGTCGTAGTCTATGAGTTTTACGCGTGTTGCGCGCTGTTCTTTGCCGTCGAAATAGTTTACCTCGACACCATTTTGCAGATAGTCGTGGAACACCTCGTTGCGCTGCACAAGCGAGCCACTTTCGATGGTGCGAATCTTGGCGATTGCCTCCTCCACCGCCTCGGCTGGGAGCGCAGGGTTTATGGCATAGAGCGACTGCTGCACAAGGTCGATGTGCAACGGCTCGGTGTATTCGCGCTCCACACTTGGGCCGTAGATATAATCGTAGCCCAGCGTATCACGCATCAACTCCAAT
Source organism: Bacteroidales bacterium (assembly GCA_015061185.1). Lineage (GTDB taxonomy): Bacteria > Bacteroidota > Bacteroidia > Bacteroidales > Paludibacteraceae > UBA1181. Next base: position 3,636 of record SUWZ01000082.1, on the reverse strand, counting down.
ATCGCATTCTCAAAATGTGCCTCGGTAAAGTGCATATATTTTGATGGTTAGTTGTTACAAAGGTAATCAAAAATTGTAAATAATAGAGTTATTATCGTACCCACCGCTGCTATTGCCGCCAAAATAAGCGACCACCGCTGCGTTTTTTGATTATTTTCTCTGTCTATTATAGTTCGAGCTTCATTGAGTATTTCGCGCAACTCTTTCAAATCACTACTAAAAGCCTTTATTTGATTTATTGGAGACTCGCAATAACCCAAATGCCCCATTGGAATTCTTAAGATTTCAATATTTTCACCAAAATCAAGATTGCAACAACTTTGTATTATTTCGTTACTACAACCTAACTTTTTAAATACAGAAATAGCATCGGCTTGAATAGATTTAGCCACTTCTAAATCATCACAATAATGACATCTTGCTATAAGATTATCAATTTCTGCTATATTAGACATATAATCTTACAATTTTATTTCTCCATTCATCAATTTTGGCAATAAGGTATCGCGGAGGGTGGCGAGGGTTTCATTTTCTTTTTGCAACACCCCGATTTTATTAAACATTGGTGCAACGACTGCATCAAAGGCTGATATATCACTTCTATTAGGTACTATCAATGAATACTCTTTCAAATCTGATATGAATATACATTGCTGTACCGCTCCGTGTGCGAGATGTTTAATCTCATTCTGCAGATACAATAAAGCCGAATACAAAAAGTATGAACTAATAATACTTTGGTTAGGTTTAATAATGGCGACACTTCGTTGAAATTCATAATTTGCTGGAATCTCATTAACAAGATACATTTCACCAACTGTTCCTACTGAGGTCACCAAAATATCGCCCTGAGACAATCTCGTTCTTTTACGCAGTCTTGCAAATGTTTCTTGGTCAATTCGTCGTTCATTGCTACCTATGAACAATTGCCCACTTTTTATATTTTTACAACTCAACAAATAGTATTCTCCATTTGGCGAGTCTATCACTGTATTATGTACTCCATCGGTAATGTGTAATGCAATCTCTCCAAGTTGTTTTTCTTCCCAATCATCGTTGCGATTATCTACAAACCATTGTTTATAGAGTGCTTGGGCTTGGAGTTCGAGGTTGGTGTTTATGCGGCGATTGTTTTCGATTTTATCATCTATCGCACCCAATATCCCCGCAATCCTCCGCTGCTCCTCCAACCCCGGCAAAGAAATTTCCACATTTTTCATCACAGCACCTGATACCTCTTTAAAGGTTGTACCGCTACCCATTGCTTCGATTTTGTCCTTATTATACTTTAATATATAATATAGGAAAAGGCTATCTACTTTTTCATTTGGAATAATGCTCTTAAAACCCTGATTTGTAGCAATCGGATTTTTTGCAATAGCGACATAACCAATTGGCGCGCGAGAAGAAAACAACACAGTGTTTGCTGGTAATAGTTGAGCAGAACAACTATCCAATCCCTCCTGCGTGATATTACGCTCACCCTTCTCTATATATCTATCTTGAAAATTGGATAAATCTTTTGGAGTAAGCCAAGGAATATCACCACCGTAGTATGATGATACGGATGTTGAAGGTGTTGCACCCCCTACGACAGTTCCAATTTCTGATAATTTATATGTTTTCCACTCGGTCATAATCCTACGCAAATTTATACGAATTAAGTTGTTTAAGAAGACTATCAAACTTTTGCAGCGTTTCTTCCGACAACTCCATAACCTCCTTGTTGATTAGAGCCGTTTGTATTGCTGTATTAAAAGCACTCTTCTTATATTTGGTCGCAGTCTCATCAAAACGTTGTGTTATCGCCAACTTCTCCGCTTCTGTGAAAATGTCTTCCATTGCTACTGCACCTATCTCTGGCACAAATTCATCATAAGTTTTAATGTTGTCAACTATCAAATCTCCAAATATATCTTTGTATAATTTCTTTGCTTTCCTGCCTGCATTATCTGCATCTAACAATATCATAAACGGTTTATTCCAACCAATATATAGTTGAATAATGCTGTGGTTTTTATCACAACCTGCACCTGGTATAAAATGAATTTTCTTATACTTGTTTTTCAATAGTATCTCGTTGGCATAACGCAAAGTATAATAGTCATTTTTACCCTCGGTAATAATTACGCTTGGCACTTTTTCCAATAAACCAGGCTGATATTCCAAAGTGTCTAAAATCGGTTGAAAATAATCTTGCTGGTCTGGGTATTCAGCAACAAACCTTTTGTAGGGTACAGCTGTGATATTTGTTACACTTCTATTACCGAAAGGCTCACTATAATCTACTGACTCATTTTTAACTACAAAAGCCCCTTCCAACCATTTGGGATTTATCAAATGGTGACTATGTGTAGTATAAAGCAATTTTAGGGGTCTTGTTTCATTCTCAACAAAACGCTCAAAAGTTTCCAATAATCTTTTTTGTGCCGTAGAGTGCAAATTAGAAGCAGGCTCGTCCAGCAAAAACAATGTTTCGCCCAAATCGGTTTTTCTGTTTTTTCTAAAAAGGATGAAGAATAAGAAGGAGAAAAACCAACGGAACCCAACACTCCTTTCAGAAATATAAAAGGAATCGGGACCTTCTTCTATTCTAATTTCTACATAAAAATTTTCTTCTTCGGTTTTCGCTTCTTTGGATACGTCAAAATTTAATTCAATTTTAGCAGATATTTCTTTAGAATTGAACAAAGTTCCCCAACTCGAGAATACTTCTTGTGAAATAAATTCTTGTAATTTATTTTTTCTTGCTCTAAAAATATCTTTTGAGCCTGTATCTTGCTTTTTATAAGCCTCATATAAAGAAGTCTCTATACTCCCATCTTTATCAATAACCTCTCTGATAATATCTTCAATTATATCCTTATACGGCGCATTATTGTTTTTATTGACGTTTGGACCGTGTAAATATATTCTATCAGGAAATTCAAATAGCAAATTCTTATAGTAAACTATTCTCGGCATTAAAGAACTCCGAATATAGCTAACAACGGTTTGCCAATCCTTGTGCTCACCGCCTAACGATATATATTTTCTTCCTTTGTTTCTTTTTACAAGTGGGTCAAAATTCCAATAGGACATTGGACGACCATCAAGTTGTGAACTCTTAAATTTTAAACAACAATTAATTGTAAAATATTCGATAGGTAAATAATCAGAATAACCAAGTTCTTTATATTTTTCTAAAATTTTATAATTATCTTCATCATCGACATTCACATATGCAGTAATTGACACTTCCCCTGTAAAAGCAGCTTTTAGATGTTTTGGTATTAATTGATGAATATCCTCTGGTACCCACCCTTCAACAATAGTGTTTATTGCCTCCAAAATAGTTGTCTTGCCACTCTCGTTGAGACCCACAAATGTATGTATGCGGTTATAAGGTTGCTTCGACAAATCAATAGTCAAATCCTTAATACCCTTAAAGTTCCTTATTTCAAACTTTGTATATCTCATAGTTTCTTCATCTTGTCGTTTCTACAATTTATACCCAATACTTTCGAGTTGTTTTTTGATTTCGGCTTCGAGGGTGTGCGACTGCTCAAAGAGGGTGGCGAGTTCGCCCGTAAGGCGCGACATCTTCTCCTCAAATGGCTCGGCGTCCTGCTCCTGCTCGGCAATGCCTACATAGCG
>SUWZ01000052.1 GCA_015061185.1 Bacteroidales bacterium | reverse complement strand
AGGACTCCTCTTGAGGTCGCTAGAGTGTTACATCCTGAATATTTTTAATATCGTGCATTATCAACTTGAATTCAGCTTATTAAAAAAATCAATTTTGTGGAATTTACTTATAATGAAAATGGTTTCCAAAAAAAAATATATACTCCAATAGAGGTTATAAGTTTTAATTATCGCCTCTTTTACACGAATTTTTGGAATGAGCAGGAATGAGGAGGTGAATTCATGTATCAGGTAATTTTGAAACTCATCAGTTATTGCTTTGCGAATGATTATACTCGGAGTTGCGGAATTGTAAAACTGAATAAATGAGAGCTGCACGCAACCATCAATTCGGAGCTGAATCGTTATTTTCTATCAAGGTATAACTCTATCAGACGGGGTATTGCATAATTTGCTAAATCATCTTCGCTGACAGTGATATATTTTGCACTACTCGGAGAAGGGATTGTCCCAACAGCATCAATAAAAAACGAATGGATAATTTGGTGACTCAATACATGGTTGGGCATGGCGGTAACCTTCTTTATTTCTGCAATGCTAAACTCTTTGCCAAGCATTTTCAAAAGTATTGAAAAATCCTCTTCCCAAAGGGGCGCATTCAATTCAATCAAGGGAAACTCATACAAACCTGCCCAAATATCTTTTTCTGACCTGCGATGTAGATAAATCTTCTCTTGATGATGCAAAAAAAGATAGACAAAATAGCGATCTCGTTGTTTGATTTTTTTCTCCTTGACGGGATACTCGGCATAACTTCCATTATGGTAACTTTGGCATAGCGATTGAAGGGGACAATCCATACACAATGGGGTGGAGGGAAGACAAACCATCGCTCCTAAATCCATCATGGCTTGGTTATATAAATCGGGAGTTCTCTTATCGATAAGTTCTTGAGCCAACTCAAAAAACTCTTTCTTGCCTTGTACAGAATCGATGGGAGTATTGATTTCGAACAAACGAGAAAGAACACGATATACATTACCATCCACCACTGCGTAGGGCAATTTAAAAGCAATGGATGCTATTGCTGCCGCAGTATAGTCTCCAACTCCTTTTAGGGATTTTATTTGCTTAAAATCAGAGGGAAATTCCCCATTAAAATCATTCACAATGGTTTGCGCTGATGCATGTAAATTTCTTGCACGACTGTAATAGCCAAGTCCTTGCCAATACTTCAACACCTCATCTTCATTGGCAACAGCCAAACTTTTCACATCCGGAAACCTTTCTATAAATCGGAAGTAGTAAGAGATGCCTTGCGCAATGCGAGTCTGTTGCAAAATTATCTCCGAAACCCATATTTTGTAAGGGTCGGAGGTATCTCGCCATGGTAATTCTCTACGATGAACGGAAAACCAATCAAGAAGAAGTTGACTTATCATTATTAAGCTATCAAGATGGATAAATCGGTTTTATCTCTTTTTCGAAAATCATCTCAACCTCTTGTAACGAATCTATTTTCCCAACATCTACCATAATAAGATTATGAGCAACTACCCCTTGTATCAGATGTTTTTCAGCCTCATTAAGGTAAAAATCCATGATTGGGAAACGAGACGGATAGTTATGCATAGAGCGAAATATATCGGGCGAAATAACATGTATTCCTGAAAAGGCAAAGGGCAAATATTCTTCTGCACAAAACTCCAGAAAGGGTGATTTTGTCTCTCCGGAGGCTTTGTTAATCCATCCTTTAAGTCTCATACCATCATCAAAAAGCAGATAACGAGAAGTGTTCCGTTCGCTCACCAATAGCGTTGCAAGAGAGTTGTTTTGGCAATGTTTTGCATACAAACCTGCCAAATCGGCATTTGACAATATATCCACATTATGCACCAGAAACGGCTCGTTGCTCAACCACTCTTTCGCATTTTTTATTCCTCCGCCGGTATCAAGCAGTTCTGCACTCTCATCGGAGAGCATGATATTCAATCCAAAATTATCATTTTCTCTCAAAAACTGCCTAATCTGATCGGAGAAATGGTGAATATTGATAACAATGTCTGTGAATCCTTGTGAAGCCAATCGTTCCAAATTATGTTGCAACAATGTTTTTCCTGCAATAGGGACAAGAGCCTTCGGCATAGAATCTGTAAGAGGTTTCAGCCGAGTTCCCAAACCGGCGGCAAAAATCATCGCTTTCATCTTTATTTCTTTTCAGCAGTTAATATCCCCTTCCATTTCTTTTCATCGGAAAGCAATTCCTCCGTTTTTTCTCTGTAATCGTCTCGTTTCAAAGACTCAATAAACTCACCCTTTTGGTAATGTTCTCTCTTAACGATTTCGATGGAAATAAGATTGCGAATCTCTTTTTCGAACATTTTCAAGTCATTGTCAATATTGTGAGTTAATTTTTTCTCCAAAGCCTCAAACTCCTCTTTGGCGTAGTCCAGATAACCTTCTGATTGGATAAGCTCTTTTAACGCTTTTACCCCCTCTTCCGTCTTTAGTTCGTAGGTAAAGTTCTGTCCCTTCACATACTCAACAAATTCTGCATAATCTTTATCCGACAACTGAAAAGATTTAGCCGGACCGATGTTGGCATGCTTGGCCATGTATTGAGTAACAAAATTAAAAATCAAGTTCTTATGATACAAATAGTAACTCACCGTTGCATGATTTTTAATTTCAATTTGCACATCAGGATTAATACCTCCTCCATCTCGAACAATACGACCGTTTTTTGTTTTAAATTCACTTGTCAAACTATCAGGGATTCGAGTTACATAACCCTCTTCGCTACGATTTGAATAGTCAATAGATTGAATACATCTGCCACTTGGGATATAGTATTTTGCCACAGTCACCTTTAAACTTCCACCATAAGGCAATTCACGAGTAGTTTGTACCAATCCTTTACCAAAGGTTCGTTCGCCAACAATAACAGCACGGTCAAGATCTTGCAAAGCACCTGCTAATATTTCAGAAGCTGATGCTGAGTTACGATTTACCCATACAAAGAGAGGTATATTGGTGTCAATAGGTTCTTTACGAGCCTTGTAAACCTCATCAAGGTCCGGATTCTTCCCTTTTGTATAGACAACAGTTGACTTTTTATCAACGAAAAGGTTAACAATCTCCACAGCCTCATCAAGGATTCCACCCGGGTTATTTCGCAAATCAATGACCAACGATTTAATTTTGTAATTATCCTTAAGATCCAAAAACGCCTCTTTAAACTTATCTCCCGATTTTTCAGTAAAACTATTGATATTGATGTATCCTACTCCATTGGACAAGGTATCATAATATTGGATAGCCGGGATAACAATTTTTTCTCTCTGAACTTCCACCTTTTTTTCTTTTTGGGAGATAGGATTTTTGATGGTAAAAGTAACCATCGTTTTTGCCTCACCCTTCATCTTCTCACTTGCCTCTGTGGTAGTCATTTCTGAGGTTTGTTTCCCATCGATTTTTGTAATTATATCTCCCACCTTCAACCCATTTTTATAGGCAGGCATACCTTCATACACATCTGTAATATAGATTCCCTCATCGTTTTTACCAATCACACACCCAATACCGGCATATTCGCCCGTGGTCATAAATTTTAATTTTTCCAATTCAGACTCCGGTATATAGGTGGTATAAGGATCCAATTGTCCTAACATAGCATCAATACCATACTTGATGGTAGATTCCGGTTTAATTGTATCCACATAGAACAACTCCAACTCTTTATAGGTAGAGTTGAATATATCCAAGTTTTTGGAAATCTCTATATTTCGATCATCATTTTTACTATTAGCAATTGCTATGACAGAAAAAGTTGCAAAGAAGATAAGTATTAAAATCTTTTTCATAATATTATAGATGAATTATTTGTTTTTTTTACTTTTATTTTCTCCCCAGAGGTGTATCATATAGTCACTCATCTTATTTTCCGAAGGATTCGGTTGGGGAACCCAAAATTGTTGATTAGAAAACTTCTCCGGGAGAAATTCCTGAACAACAAAATGCTCCGGATAATCATGCGAATATTTATAGCCCTTCCCATAATCCAATTTAGCCATTAATTTCGTTGGAGCATTTCTCAAATGGAGAGGAACCGGTTCATTCCCTGTTTGCTCCACAAATTCAAGTGCACTATTAATTGCTTTATAGGCTGAATTACTTTTAGGACTTGTTGCCAAATATATTGTAGCTTCTGCCAAGGCGATACGACCTTCAGGCCAGCCGATTTTATGAATCGTATCAAAACAAGCATTGGCCAAAAGCAGAGCATTAGGGTTGGCCAACCCAATATCTTCTGCAGCAGAAATCACCAAACGACGGGCTATGAACTTGGGATCTTCACCCCCATCCACCATACGAGCCAACCAATAGATGGCTGCATCCGGGTCGCTCCCCCTTATGGATTTGATAAATGCAGAGATAATATCGTAGTGCATCTCTCCGTTCTTATCGTATGCATTAGGGTTTTGCTGAAGTCGTTCTTTAACAATTGCATCCGTAAAGACCACAGTTTCATCTTCTTTCCCTGCATTGGTAACAAGTTCGATGATGTTAAGAAGTTTTCTTGCATCACCTCCTGCATAGCGAAGCAGAGCATTTGTCTCCTTCAACTCTATTTTGAGTTTTTTCAACTCAACATCTTCCTTTATAACACGATGTGTTAACTCCATCAAATCCTCCTCTTCCAATGCTTTCAGTACATAAACCTGACAACGCGACAAAAGAGGAGTTATCACCTCAAAAGAGGGATTCTCTGTGGTAGCACCAATCAAAATAAAAACACCTTGTTCCACTGCCCCCAAAAGTGAATCCTGTTGAGCTTTAGAGAAACGATGAATCTCATCAATAAAAAGAATGGGAGGGAGAGAATTGAAGAAACGATTATTTTTAGCTTTCTCAATTACCTCTCTGACATCTTTTACGCCGGAACTAATGGCACTTAAGGTATAAAAAGGGCGTTCCAATCGTTTGGCGATAATCCCCGCCAAAGTTGTTTTTCCCACACCCGGAGGTCCCCACAAGATAAAAGAAGATACATGCCCCGACTCTATCATCTTTCGGAGTACAGCATCTTTCCCTACCAAATGTTTCTGTCCGATGTATTCATCTAAACTTTGAGGTCGAACACGTTCCGCTAAGGGCTGTGGCATATCGCAATTATTTTTTTTAAGTGGGTTCTATAAAAAACTTATCACCCCTTGATTTATACTTTCTTAATTTAAGTTTCCTCTACATAGAAAATCCCCATATAACTTGAAAATTCTCGTTCTCGGGAATTCGCTACATATAAACAACAAAAATAACAAACACTTTTGAATTTTTAAATAGAACTTTTGAAATTTTAAGGCAATTTCTACAAAATAAGGAAATATATAGAAACCCTCTTAAATCAGTAAGAATCCGGATAGTTTGTTCTGTCTGATAAACCCTATAAACTCATTGAACTAACAATCAGGTGATATCTCAAAGATTTTCTGCATCATTACTAAACAAATAGAGGTATTTATTAAGGCTTCCTCTACAAATTAGGTCGAGATAACTTATGACAAAAAAAAATATAATTTATAGAAGTTCCCATAAAATATTATGCTTAGATTTGCAAAAGAAAAAAAAATCAACGTATTATGAGAAAAAGAATTCTTTCTACACTTCTTTTGTTAGGAATATCATCTTCTTTGACATGGGCTACGTTAACCGTAGAGTGGCTTAACGGAACAAAACAAACGGAAGCAATTTCTAAAATAGGTAAAATTGTGTTTACAGAAGATAAAATGAGTCTGATTGATGTAAATGGTAACCTCTTAGCGGAAAGCGAGATCAACGATGTTAGAAAAATCGTTTTTGTAAAAGAGGCCACCAAAGAAATAATGCCTCAAAACGAGGAGGAAATTTCGGTCTATCCCAATCCTGCTTCAAACATACTATACATCAAGGGATTAAACCAGCAAGAGGAGATTCATCTTTTTGACACGAATGGGAAATTGGTAAAAAGTTGTCAAGAAACAGAGTTGGACATGAATGATTTATCCAATGGAATTTACTTGTTGCAAGTTCGCACTCAAATAGTGAAAGTTATTAAGGCAAGTTCTGATTTATAGACCTTCTTTTCAGAGATTATTCCAAATAGAAGGTAAGTTCTGTAAATTCATCATTTTAAACCCGAGGTTAAAGAACTTATCGCAGAGTTTTTGAAATTTAGAGCTGACAAAAAAAGCTGCATCAACAAAAATTGATACAGCTTTTTAATTATTCTGAGGATGAGATTAGAAACTATTTAAAGTTAATAAAAAGATTTAAACAACTTCTTATTTATTCACTCTAAATCTCTCATTACCATCTTTCAAGAAACCAACAATTTGATTAGCCGCTGCGATACCTGCGTTGATGTTAGCCTCTGCTGTTTGCGCCCCCATTTTCTTAGGGGTAGAGAAATAACGTCCTGGGAATTTCTCTGCAAACTCAGCATTAGCTGCCGGCATAATATCAGTAACATAACGGAAGTCTGCACGCTCTTCCATCAACTTGATTACTTCCACTTCATTGATTACCTCTTTACGAGCAGTATTAATCAACATAGCACCTTTAGGCATTTTATTCAATAGTGCGTAATTGATAGAGTTTTTAGTTTCTGCTGTAGCAGGGATATGGAGAGAAACGAACTGACAAGTTTCATAAAGTTCTTCAGCCGATTTAAGAGCTTTAACCCCATCCTTTTCGATTACCTCTGCAGGACAGAAAGCATCGAAAGCATAGATTTCCATTCCAAAGCCTTTAGCAATACGAGCCACATTGCGACCCACGTTACCGTATGCATGGATACCCAACTTCTTACCCATCAATTCGGTACCGGAAGTACCATTGTAGAAGTTACGAACACCATATACCATCATACCCAAAGCCAACTCTGCAACAGCATTCGCATTTTGCCCCGGTGTATTCATAACACAAACATTCTTTGCTGTAGCAGCTTCCAAATCCACATTATCATAACCTGCACCTGCACGCACAACAATTTTTAAATTCTTAGCCGCATTCAACACTTCAGCATCTATGATATCACTACGGATAATAATTGCATCAGCATCTGCAACAGCCTCCAACAACTGTTTCTTTTCTGTATATTTTTCCAACAAAACCAAATCATAACCGGCAGCATCGATTACCTCTTTAATGCCATCGATAGCAACCTTTGCAAAAGGTTTTTCTGTAGCTACTAAAACTTTCATATCCAAAATATTTTATAAAAAAAGTTATTATAGAATCCTCCCAAAATAAGATTCAATTATTTAGCATATTTAGCTTCAAACTCTTTCATGCAATCAATCAAAGCCTCAACACTCTCTTTCGGCAATGCATTGTATGTAGAGGCGCGGAAACCACCAACAAGACGATGACCCTTGATACCTACCATGCCTTTTGATGTAGCAAATTTTGCAAATTCATCAGCAAGGTCAGCATACTCCTCTTTCATAACAAAACAAATGTTCATGCGAGAACGATCTTCTTTCTTTGCAGTTCCAACAAACATTTTGCTATTATCAATAGCATTGTAAAGCAATTCAGCTTTCTCAATGTTTTTCTTCTCGATAGCAGCCACACCACCTTGAGCTTTAATCCACTTCAAAGTTTGCAAAGCAGCATAAATAGGCAATACAGGAGGAGTATTGAACATAGAACCATTATCCACATGAGTTCTATAATCCAACATTGTAGGAATATGACGAGAAACTTTTCCTAAAAGTTCATTCTTTACAATAACAAAAGTTACACCGGCAGGAGCCAAGTTCTTTTGAGCTCCACCATAAATCATTCCATATTTAGAAACATCTATCGGACGAGAGAAAATGTCTGAAGACATATCTGCAATAACCGGAATAGGAGAATCAATATCCTCTAACAACTCCGTTCCGAAAATTGTGTTATTGGTTGTAATATGCAAATAGTCGGCATCAGCAGGAATTTGATAATCTTTTCCGGCTTTAGGCACCCACGTAAAATTGTCATCTGCAGAAGAAGCAACTTCCACTACCTCTCCAAATGCTTTAGCCTCTTTCATGGCTTTCTTAGCCCAAACACCTGTATTTACATACGCAGCTTTTTTCTCCAAGAAGTTAAATGGAACCATGCAGAATTCCAAACTTGCACCTCCACCAAGGAAAATTACCGAATAACCTTCCGGAATATTCAAAAGTTCTTTAAACAAAGCTACTGCCTCATCTACAATCGGTTGAAAATTCTTTGCTCTGTGACTAATCTCCAAAATAGATAATCCATCATTTTCGAAATCTAAAACCGCTTGTGCAGTTTTTTCAATAACCTCTCTTGGAAGGACTGATGGTCCTGCATTGAAATTATGCTTCTTCATAACTAATAAGTTTTATTTTGTTATTTATTTTTTATTTCAACATTATATTACTCTCCCGAAATAGATTCTTAACAACTAAGAAGCTGTTTAAATTTTATTGAAAAAAAAATACTTTAGAGTTTCACTCTCTTATTTTCGGCATCTTTTAGATTCTTTTTAAGCTATTTTTATTATTCTTTTTTTGATAATAGTCCACTATTAACGGCAAAAAAATAATAAAAATAACCTTAAAAATCTCTCTCAAATAGGCTCGAAATAAAATTTAAACAACTTCTAAAAATTGAGAATCCGACTTTCTGCGACAAAAGTAATATAAATATGTGGTATAAAAAAAATTACTTGCAACTTTTTTGATAACAAAATGAACAATATTCTTTGTGAATAATTTGATTTAAAGAATATTTACTTACACTTTGTATAAATTTCGACTATTTTTTTATCATTTTGCTATTTAATAACGATAACCATGGGGGTTAAACTATCAATTTGATTTACTTAAAAAGATTACAATCATACGTTTCTTTCTTGAAAATTTTGCAATATCCAACTTATTGTATTATGCTCATCAAAAAATTTACCGCAAACATTTATATTATACAGAGAATCTTAATACCTTTGCAGAAAAAAAGATGGCTCTTCATTACCTTCAAGTAGATAACTTAACCAAATCATTTGGGGATAATCTTCTTTTCAAAAGAATCTCCTTTGGATTATTCGAAAATCAACGCACCGCACTCATCGCTAAAAATGGTGCCGGGAAAAGCACTTTACTGAAAATCATCGCCGGGAAAGAGGGCTATGATGAGGGTAGTGTTACTTTCCGTACCGGACTTAAAGTGGCTATTTTGGAACAAGATCCTTCCTTCGAAAAGGGGAGTACAATAGGGAATATTTGTAACAAAAGTGAAGATCCTTTACAGATGAAACAGGTACTGGGAAAACTTAAAATCCATGATCTTGATGCGGTTACTGATAATCTTTCTGGAGGGCAAATCAAACGAATTGCCTTGGCTCAAGTATTGGCAAGCAAGCCCAACCTACTCATCCTTGATGAGCCAACCAACCACCTCGACCTGGAGATGGTGGAGTGGCTCGAAAATTATTTAAGGAAAAGCAAATTGGCCTTGCTGATGATTACGCACGACCGCTATTTCCTTGACCGTGTTTGCAACGAGATTCTCGAATTGGATCAACAACAGCTCTTTTCTTACAAAGGGAATTACTCCTACTACTTGGAAAAAAGACAAGAGCGAATCAATAATCAAAATGCGGAATTGGCTCGCGCTAATAATCTATATCGTAAAGAGTTGGATTGGATGAGAAGACAACCGCAAGCTCGTGCCGGGAAAGCTCAATATAGAATTGATTCGTTTTATCAATTGGAGGAGAAAATCAAGGGGAAACGAAAAGTAGAAAACGTTCAACTTGAAGTGAAAGCGGGCTACTTGGGTAGCAAAATTTTTGAGGCAAAATATATTAGCAAAAGTTTTGGCGACTTGAAAATTTTGGACAATTTTTATTACAACTTCGGCAGATATGAAAAATTAGGAATTGTAGGAAATAATGGTACGGGTAAATCTACCTTCGTGAAGATGTTGATTGGAGAAGAGTTGCCAGATAGTGGTAGTTTCGATATTGGTGAAACAGTGCGTTTTGGCTACTATAGTCAGCAAGGTATGAAATTCAATGATCAAATGAAGGTTATTGATGCGGTCAGAGAGATTGCAGAAGAGGTTCAAATGGGCGATGGTAGGAAATTGAATGTCTCCCAATTTCTTCAGCACTTTTTGTTCTCGCCCGAAACTCAACATAACTACATTGCTAAATTGAGCGGTGGGGAACGCAGACGTCTTTACCTTTGCACAGTCTTGATGAAAAGCCCCAATTTCTTGGTCTTGGACGAACCTACCAACGATTTAGATATTGTCACTCTTAACGTATTGGAAGAGTATCTGCAATCTTTCAAAGGGTGCGTCATCGTGATTTCTCACGACCGCTATTTTATGGATAAGGTGGTGGATCATCTTTTTGTCTTTCATGGGAATGCCAACGTTCAAGACTTCCCGGGAAATTATACCGACTATCGTCTTTGGAGAGAGATGAAAGAGGAACAAGAGCGTTTGGAAAAGGAGAATACCAAAAAGACCCAGCCTAATCCTCAAGAGGACAGAAATGCTAACCGTCCAAAGGTGAAAATGAGTTACAAAGAGAAAAGAGAATTTGAGGAATTGGAAAAGGAAATAGCTCAACTGGAAGAGGAGAAGAAGGAGTTGGAGACATTGCTATGCTCGGGCTCACTATCTGCAGACGATATGCTGAAAAAATCGAATAGAATTGGTGAAATTATAGAGACTCTGGATAGGAAAGAATTAAGATGGTTGGAACTTAGTGAACTTAATGGCTGATGAAACAACTTACTATCGATGATATTATTCCCGGAGGCAAAAATTATAAACAATTTCTTCCGGATCTTCCTCTGCAAGTAAAAGTTTTTCCTTGCTTCTTTATCTTTCGTTTCCGCTCTCGAATGGAGTGCCGGAATACTAATTTCAGCATAAGATGGAAACTCGACTTATCTACTCTTTCTGCCGATTTGAACGAAGAATTAACAGATTTTCCTGAAATTTATTTTTCTGATAAGGAGGAGGCTATATTCATAGTGGCCCACAAAGTCTATTCCATCCTATTATCTTCCGGGGAAATTGACTTATGGGGCGAAATTCCTACAGAGGCTGAAAACTTAACATTTCATCCAAAATCCTTATCAATAGCTTATACCATTCAACAGAAAATATGGATTAAACCGTCTCACAATGAGCCATTTTTGCTTTATGAAGAGAATGATCCTAACGTAACAATAGGGAAAATTCCCTCCCGAAATGAGTTTGGTATCACCGAGACCTTGTTTTGGTCGCCGGATTCCAAACAATTAGCGTTCTACCGCATTGATGAATCAGAAGTAACTTCCTACCCCATCGTTCACATCCAAGACCCCATCGCAAAGGTCGAATTAGTAAAATACCCAATGGCCGGTGAGAAGAGCGAAAAGGTTTCTATTGGTATCTCTCATCTTTCAGACAAACACACTATCTTTTTAGAAACACTAGATAAAGAGACAAAAGACTTTGATTACCGTGAATCATACAAAACTTGCCTGCAATGGAGTCCGGATTCGCAATACCTTTTCTTGACCGAGCTGCAACGAAACCAGCAAAAGTATGAATTGAAATACTTCAATGCCTATTCGGGGAAATTAGAAAAAATACTCTATACAGAAGAAAACTCGCATTACGTTGAGCCTCAACATTCTCCCTATTTTATAAATAATAGGCAACTTTTATTTCAATCCCGAAAGGATAATTTCAATCACCTTTATTTGATAAATATAGATGATGGGGCTCTCCGCCAACTTACATCGGGGAAGTGGGAAGTGACCGATTTTATCGAAAGAAAGGGAAATGAAATATTTTTTCAAGCTACCCTCCCAACTCCTATAGACCGAACAATTTACGCAGTGAGATTTGATGATGAAGCATCTCCACTCCGACCGATTTTTACTGAACGAGGAATAACCAACATATCCCTACACCCACAAGCGGAATACTCGATTGCTACTCATCATAGCCTCGAAAACCCGGGAGAACTTCTTATGTTTAAGGACAATGAAACAAGTTATGAAAAACTATGGCAATCAGAAAATCCCTATAACAACTATAATTTACCTAAACAAGAAGTGGGTAGTTTGACAATAGACGAGGAAGAAATATTCTATCGAATCACCTATCCCGATGGTTATTCTCAAAAAGAGAATTGGCCGCTTGTTTATTACTTATATGGAGGTCCGCACGTGCAACTTATACGCAACGAATGGGGGTCCGGAACAAAAGGATTTGAAGAGATGGCAGCCCTAAAGGGATATGTTGCCTTCTGCATTGACCCTCACGGTTCTGACAATCGCGGGAAAAAATTTGAATCTGCTATTTGGAGGAATATTGGAGCCGTTCAGACAAAAGATTATCTAAAAGCTTTGGATTGGTTATTAGGGCGAGAGAAACGAATTGCCGCCGATAAAATTGCTCTGTATGGTTGGAGTTTTGGAGGTTTTATGACGACACGTATGTTACTGCTTCATCCCGATCGTTTCCAATTGGGCGTAGCCGGAGGTGCTGTGATAGATTGGAAATATTACGAGGTGATGTACACCGAACGTTATATGCAAAAACCAATTGAAAATCCCGATGGATACGAGCATAATTCGCTTATCAATTTGTTATCTACCCGATTAAATGACAACCAATTGTGCATGATACATTGCGACAATGATCCCGTTGTTTTATGGCAACATACCCTAAGTTTCTTAAAAAGTTGCAACCAATTGGGCATCGATGTCGATTATTACGTATTTCCGGGACATCAACACAACGTCATTGGGCAAGAAAGAACTCACCTGATGCAAAAAGTCTTTAATAAAATAGAGTCCCGTCTATCTCTTCATCAATAAACTCTGAGGCGTCTGCCGATTCGCAAAATCGTGGTACTTTTTATCCCGTTTAATCGACATAACCGTCCCACGGTGGTGCGGTATTTCCGAGCGATAGCACCTAAGGTGTCTCCGCTTCTGACTTTATGATACTTGATTGGAGAATTAACAAAATCTATGTACTCCTTGAAAGAACTTTTCTTATCCACAAGAAAGGTATCGGCTATCAACTCATTGGTATCAAAATTCACGATTCTTCTCGGGTTAATCGGATTTCCAAGAAAACGTATTTCAAAGTGCAAATGAGGACCTGTCGAGCGACCCGTATTCCCGCCTAATCCGATAGCTTCTCCGGCTTTGACAATTTGATTGGGTTTCACCAAGACTTTGGAGAGGTGAGCATAAAGCGTCTCAAAGCCATTCTCGTGACGAACCAATACAAAATAGCCATACCCTTTTTTTCTCATTCCCACTCGAGTTATACGCACCTTCCCGTCAAAAGCAGAACGAATGGTATCTCCAACGGTCAATCGAGAATCGATTCCGGCATGAAAACGTCCCCAACGCTGACCAAATTCAGAAGTAATCACATTGATATTGGGAGGGTAAAATCCGCGACAATCAACTCTAAATGAATCGGGCAAAGAATCGATGCACACTTTGTAGGGATTAATTCTAAGACTATCCCACTCCACCCGAAAAATAGAGTCAGATGGGAAGTCTGCTTCTCCCAACATAACATCTTCCATAAAAGAAAGCATCGATATCGTATCACACGAAAATCGGATGGAATCTTGAATTTCCTCTTCTTCTTCCAATTCATCAATTATCTGTTCTTGTTCTGATATAGAACTTTCATACTGCATTTTATTTTCTACTCTTTTCGCAGAAACGGAGAGAAAAGAAAATAGAAAAAAGGAAAAAGAAAGAACTTTTAAAGTCGAAATTTTATTCATATTTGGCATAATAAAAAGAACCTCCAACACGCTTAGAATCAAACAACTCCTCTTCTTTAAAAAATCTTTTGATTTCCACCTCTGCCGTTTCGATGGAGTCTGAGGCGTGAATCACATTTTGCTCCACACTCATACTGTAATCCCCGCGAATGGTACCCGGTTCTGCATTTCTTCCATTGGTGACACCTGCCATGGCACGAACCACGCGAACAGCCTCAACACCTTCCAAACAAAGAACAATCACCGGAGAGGCAGACATGGCAGCTTTTACATCTCCAAAAAAAGATTTTTCTTTCAGATGACCATAATGCTCATTCAGCAAAGCATCATTCAACTGCATCATCTTCATTCCAACAAAATAGAGCCCTTTTCGTTCAAAACGAGACAAAATCTCTCCTACCAATTCTCGCTGCAATGCAGCAGGCTTTAAAATAACTAATGTACGTTCCATAACCAAAAAACTTTAAACGTACCCCCATAAACTCTCTGTCACATAAAAGGAAACTCCAATTGGAATCTTAATCCGGACCAATTTATGAAAGCACCAATATTTACACTCTGAAGCCTATTATCTATGCCAAAAACAATCAACAAAAGGATTTCATCTATTCCTCTTTATGGTTTGAATCTTTCTTGACACAAAGCTTCTTCAATCTATCCCAACGTTTTTTCTGCTCCCATTGTTGCTTTTTTAACAGATAGGATTGATGTTTTTTCTCTAAAAAATTATCTGCCACCGATTTTCTATTTAAGGTAATTTCTTAAAAAACTACCTGATTTTTACCATTGTAGCACCATAACCATACTCCAAGAAAGAGGCATCATGAGCTTCGCAAGAGGAGTACTTTTGTTTTAATCTTTTTAAGATTTCATTTCGCAACACCCCATTCCCTTTGCCATGAATAAATACAATCTTTTGCCCCTTGTTCTTAAGATTTTGATTCATAATCTCCTCAAACTTTGCCAATTGATATTGCAGCATATCGCTATTGCTCAAACCACTAAGGTTGTCCAATAATTGCCCGATATGCAAATCCACCTCAATAGTCTCCGGTTGTTTATGTTTTACCGAAACTTTGGCAGGAGAGACCATCTCCTTTTGTTTAAGCATATTTTGAAGTTCTTCATTCGTCAACCCCTTACTTGGCAAGAGATCTTTCTCTATCAACGCTACCAGCATAGCCAACTCTTCAAAATAATCATTCTCCTTAAAAGAGTGCAATTTATAAAATTTCACCGGATTAATTTTCAGAGATAGGTCGAAAACCGGTTTTTGCATATAGGAACGCTCTTGTTTTAAAGCAAAGAATTGAACTCTGAGTTTCTCAAAATCATTCAAGCACTCTCTGGATAATTCATCTAAAAGAATTTTGGTATTAGGTTGAATAAATCCGGCGAAGCGACTATAAAAAGCAGCCCCTCTCTCTTCAGCAATATTATAAGCCAAATAATAGTTGCTGTCGTTAACAAGATAAAGATCAAAATCAGTCGATGAAATCGCTTTGATATTCTGAGGAACAAACGCTAAATAGAGAGTTAATTGTTCTCCTTCCGGAGTCTCTTGAGGAACATAATCATCATCCTCCACCATATCTGCAACAGAGCCGGAAAGAGAGGCCGACTTCTCCTCTTTTTTCTGTTCCACACCTAATTTCTCCTCTGCAGATTCAATAACAACACATTCGCGCAACAATGTTGGAACATCAAATCCATCTTCATCTGTCACAGTAACCAACTCTTTATTGATGATTTTACTGATAATTCCACCACCAACCGAATTTAAAAATCTAACTCTATCTCCTACTTTTGCCATACTATTCAGATGGGACAATGCATCCCGTTATTACGGTGAGTCTATCCATTCACCTTTATAATTAAGAAAATACAATTCCAACTCTTCCGTAAGGTGAGTTCGAAGTGAACTTATAAAACCCACCTTAAAGCTATTTGAACTACAAAGTTATATATAATTCTTCGACTTAAAAAATCCACTGATTAACAAAGTCCAAAATTTAGGAGCATCACTCAAAGCTTTACGATCAAAAAAAATAAATAGGGGGGAACCTTGTCTCTGTCTAACAAACAGCAAGTTGCAGGAATAAATCAAAAAATAGCGAAAAGTTCGCCCGTTGATTTACGTTTCCTTAATTATAAACGGTGAATTTATAGAACTCACCGCATGTATATTTACACAATTTTGCACTCATATTTTGTCTCTGTTATATATTAGTTTATGACTTCTGATATTTCTAGCTTTTTAGCACTAATAAAATTGTACAATGTATCAAAAAAACAAAAAGATTCATTATCATTATTGTAGTTATGTAAAATTACAATAGAGTCATTCCCTTGAACTTGAAAAATATTATTATCGTATGCATACTCAACTACAAAAATTATTTTATCCTCAAAAATAACTACCCCCGGATTTTCAACATGAAACAGAAGATTATTAATGGATGGTGATGTATGAAGAATTATTCTTTCTTTTGATTTATAGTACATAATATATTTAGATTTTTGTCCATAGAATTGAATATGATTATAATCACATTCATTAATAATTCTTCGTAGCAATTGAGAATCAGTAACAGAATGTAATTTATATATCCCTTTCTGAGTTGACGTAGATACGTTTTCTTTACTTGACATTTTTGTGCTAACTTTACATGAAATAAAGTAATTAAGCATAATAATTAAAAAAAACAAACAAATATATTTTACTCTATGGATATGACTTATACGCTTCATCTTCTCTCCGTTTTAAATATATACTAAATCGAATTTTATGGCTTAATTTATTTATTTCATTAGCAAAATTTAAATCGGATTCAGAAGGTAAAATATTTACATCAAAAGATACGTTATAGTCTTTTGGATGACTGTGAATATGAAAAGATGATTCATGATTACTATTTAATAGGCTATGAAATTTCCTTGTTCCGCTATATTCGCTATCCCAATTATGAGAAGTTCCAACCATGAATAGTTTACTTTTTCCGTCGTGTGTTGTGTAATCATAAAATGACCACTCAACTTGTGTGCTATTTGCCAAAAATTCAAAAAAAGTTTTTGCTTCTTCAAAACTTTTTAGACGATTCCCATGTCCTCCATAACTCATATTTTCTTTAGAATGCTCATATAAAACGCCCTTAGAAACCTCAAATTTTTCATTTCTCAACTCCACATTTCTATCATATTTCAAACCTTTAATTTCACCATCCTTTTTACGATTTACTCCGGCAATCAATCTATCCTTTTCACTGTCGGTCTTTTTAATGAAGAAGATATAACCATTATCATCAACACCATAATCATCCAATCCCATAACATCAACCTTATTCACCGGATTCCCATGACAATACGAATACGGACTAGCATCTATATTCTTCTCCCACAACGGATCAACACTCAACCACATACCGCTTGTTGGGTTCAAATATCTTGCTCCGTAGTAGTACAAGCCGGTCTCTTCGTCTAACTCTTTGCCGTTGAAGAGGTATGGAGTGTTCCATGTGCCGTTGCGCTCTTCAACAAAAATTTCTCCGTACGGAATATAAGTGACTGATTGTGAGATATTTCCATCTACATCCAAAACCATCGAAGTGGAGCCTAAATGGTCGTGGATATAGAAGTAAGTATATTTACACAATTTTGCACTCATATTTTGTCTCTATTTTGTTAACTTTTATCATAAATTTCTTCACCTCCGGGCGCGCTTCGCCGACGTGTTGCCCAATGAACGTTTTTAAATTATTGACATAATCAAAATATACCTATTTTTCCTTTTTATAGGAAGGGCATATAATATATTTTTTATCTATTTTTTTTCCTCTGTATCCTAAAGGTTCTCCTCCAACTTTACGAGCATACTTCCCATTATATCCAGCCACAAGATATACTCTTGAGGCAACCTCATAACTTTGCAAACAAGGATACTCGTCATAATTTATCTCTTTTGAGCGAAATGCGTTATACATACAATTAAAATCAAGTAACACCTCTCCCAATACGTCCTTACAATAAAAAAGGGACAAATCGTCTAAAATTTCATTAGCAGAATCATCATCACCATACAATTCTATATACGTTTTAAAAAAAAATGGAAAATCATTTGCAGAAAAACCTTTTAAACGATAAACTTCTTGGTTGTTATAAATAGCCACAAAATACTTGCAAGTATCATGTATTGCAGTTAATCTTTCTTGCTTATAAGAAAAACTATCAACTTCATAAATATTGATGTTTCCTGAATCATGTCCAATTACAGTCATTCGAAAATCAAAGTAGTTGTAAAAATTTTCTATATTTACTTCATCTTCGATTGCGCTTAAAATGTGCACTTCTTGTAAAAAGAGACTTTTTACAAGTTCGTTTTGATTAATTTTTGCATTAGCATTCAATCCTATTATTAATAGGTTAATCAAAATAACTAACGATAATTCTTTTTTCATAGATTCTTTATTTTCTTATTAAAGCATCCCATCTTTTCTGCCAATTAATAGCATTTATAGATTGTGGATGATTTGGATTGTCTTGACAATTAATGTCTGATCTAACATTATTCATCCAATATTCAGGATTACTAGAATAGGTTTCTTGATGTCCAAATTCATGAGCTAAATGATTATCCGTTTCTGAAAATCCAGATTCAATTGATATTCCCCCTGAATATACCCCATCTTTATTTTTTCGTAAACTTGACTTTGCGCCCCCCCATTCAGTTAGATTATTATCAATAAAGATTTCAATATCGTACGAAACATATTCATTCTCACCTGTTTTATATTTTAATCCATTGATCTTATCAAAACCTTCTTTATCAACTTTTTTATAATTCTCTATATACGTATTAACTTGATTATATTTTCTCTCAATCCTTTCATAAGAAGTTTTCAACCTATTTACATTTCTTTTATCAGTCCTGTATCGCCTATATTCACGACGTGAACTAAAGTTATCACGAGTTTTTGATTCGTTTCCGTATTTTTTGTTAAAATCTCTTTGTGCATTATCGTACCATCGTTTTTTCGTTTTAAATTCATTCTCATGCCCATTTTTAATTTCTCTCCCATCCACATCCACCAACTTCACCGGATTGCCGGCGCAGTAGTTGTACGGACTCATGCCCACATACTTCTCAAATAGTGGGTCTGTGCTCAACCACATACAATTTGTCGGGTTCAAATATCTCGCGCCGTAGTAGTACAAGCCGGTCTCTTCGTCCAACTCCTTGCCGTTGAAGAGGTATGGGGTGTTCCATGTGCCGTTACGCTCTTCTATAAAGACTTCGCCATACGGGATGTAAGCTACACTTTGCAGAACGTTTCCGCTATTGTCGGTCACCAACGCTGTGGATCCTAAATGGTCCGGATGGTAGAAGAAAATCAGCTGCTCGTAGTCCGACGTTTCAAATTCATCTTTTCCTGTTTGACTCGGTTCAAACTCTTTCTCTCCGCAACAGAATGATTGTCCGCCAACATAATCATTCAACTCTCTTGGTTTATTCATAACTCCCAACGAATCGTATCTTGCCAAAAGCGCTTCCGTTTGCTTTCCGTATTTCTCGCCGAAATCAATCTTTTTCAAGTCGGCTCCGGCATACTCCACACGTCTTGG
>SUWZ01000051.1 GCA_015061185.1 Bacteroidales bacterium | reverse complement strand
TACTCCTCATTTGCCATCCAAGATCAAGGTCAAAAGGGAACCAAAAATAATACCGTTTATTGGGATTATAAATTGTCACCGGTTTATGTGATAGGCATTTTGGATTTTGTGATGGATGATTCCCCGGAGAAGGCTGACCATTTGATTACCAAGGTGCAATTGATGGACGACACCTATGAGGTGTTTAATAAGAATTTGAATTTTATCTTCATAGAGATGCCTAAATTCCGCAAGGAAGAGAGTGAGTTGGAGACATTCATGGACAAATGGCTTTATGCCATTAAAAACCTTGGAAAGTTAGACGATAAGCCCACAGCATTAACCGAAGCCATCTTCAAACGCTTTTTTGAGGTGGCAGAAATTGCAGCCTTTTCAAAAACAGAACGTTACGATTACGAAGAGAACTTGAAAAATTGCAATGATTGGTTCAGTGTTATGAATACAGCCAAGAAAGATGGATTGGAAGAGGGGGAAGCGATAGGAATAGAAAAAGGACGAGCAGAGGGCGAGGCTTTAGGTATTCTAAAAACCGCCAAGAAAATGAAAGAAGAGGGCTTGGATGTGAATGTGATTTCAAGATTGACAAATTTGTCCGTTGACGAAATAGGAAAGTTATAAGATGTTTATTACTTGGGGCTGTCGGACCTACAATCCGACCACTCATTGTACAATCAATTTTCAATGCTCTAACAACCCAAGTTACGCACATTCCCACTCTCCACGCTTCGCACTAATCTGCGCCCTGAAAGGGCAAATCCCATCAGCCGTGGGCTCCGCCCTCGGCAATGCTGCGCACAACATAAACTCGCCCCAACGGGGCAAAAGCATTTTTTGATTTCGGTAGCTACCGTTGGGGCGAATAGCATTCGCCCTGTTTTATATTCTCACTGAATTACCCTGAGACTCCGTCCCGGACTACAAATGCTACGCTCAGTATTCTCTTCCATATGAGACAAATAAACAGCCACCTAAATCCTAAAACCTCAAACCAACTTCTCATTACACTATTATCAACTTAAAATTTTCTGCAATTGCTTGTATTTTCGTCAGACTATTGTTATTTCATATAATTCTTTCTAATTTTGCGTAGTTTTTTGAGAATGTTTTTATCATGCAAACTATTTCAATTATTCGTCCAAAGCGCAGAGCAAGACGCGCATTATTAATACAATATTTTTTGATGGGGCTGATATTCTCAACAATGTTATCCCGTTTCCCTGGTTTAAGGACCTACTATAACATTTCAGTGTCGGAACTCAGTTTTGTTTTATTTTGTATGTCTATTGGTTCTCTTTGTATCATGCCTTTCTGCTCATATCTCGTTGGTCGGTTTGGTAGTAAGAAGATGACTTTAGCCGGATTTGTTTATATGGCGATGTTCCCCTTTTTGGCACTCATGCCTAATATCTTCGTTTTGTACTTTTTTGGGGCTCTCTATGGCGTTTTTGTTTCTTTAACCGATGTCTCTGTCAACGGAAACTCAATCATCGTTGAGAATGCGTATAAGCGACCTATTATATCAATGTTTCATGCTCTCTTCTATGTGGGAGTCTTTTCCGGAGCTATTTTGAGTCTCTTTTTTATTACTTTCGAGATTTCTGTCTTTCTTCACTTTTTTTTGATAGCATTGTTTTCTATTATCACTTTTTCTTATATACGACGCTTTTTTTTGAAAGAGACCATCCGTTGCGTACCGGTAAAGAAGAGAGCTGTTACATTTCTTTTCCCGAAAGGAAACCTGTTGCTGATTGCTTTTATTGCTCTGTTTGGTAGAATAGTGGAGGGAAGTATTTCTGATTGGAGTACGGTATATATGAAGATGGTTGTGGATTTCCCCGAAAATTTAGCTCCGATTGGTTTGGCTATTTATTCTGCATTTATGTCTCTTGGTCGTTTCATGGGCGACTCTGTAAGAGCTCGCTACAGAGACTCTTTAATATTGATCTATTGTTGTTTATTTGCAACTATAGGAGTGTTTATTATGATTATTAATACTACACCTATATATGCATTTACCGGATTGTTTATAGCCGGTGTAGGTATCTCATGTTTGGTTCCGATAATTTATGGTTTGGCCG
The DNA here is from genome assembly GCA_015061185.1 of Bacteroidales bacterium. Classification (GTDB taxonomy): domain Bacteria; phylum Bacteroidota; class Bacteroidia; order Bacteroidales; family Paludibacteraceae; genus UBA1181. The sequence goes on along the minus strand of SUWZ01000051.1, from coordinate 17,426 downwards.
GGAAACAGCGAGGAGTCACCCCTGCTGTGGGCATTGCCATGGTTAATACCATAAGTGGAACCGGTTTTCTTTTTGGCCCATTTGTGATTGGTGTTGTAGCAGATATGTATGGTATGAGAGCCTCTTTTGTCTATATACTTCTATTGGCATTGATTATGACAATTTTGGTTGGAATTTTTAGAAAATACGAAAAGATTCGGTGTTGATAAGGTGGTTAGTGAGCTGATTTATAGTTACATATCGTTTGTATCTTGGTTTCACCTTCTACAGGGATTATCTCTTAGAAGTTGTTTAAATTTTATTTTTTCAATAAAATTTATACAGCTTCTTTGTCTCTTTCAACAACTCTAATGCTTCGTTTTCATTTTTTTCCATCACTTCTCTTTCGCCCGGACCTTTATCATCGATGCCGCATAGGTGTAAAATTCCATGTATAATCACACGGTGTAGCTCCTCTTCGTATGGTGTTCTAAATTTTTCTGCATTTGTTTTTACTGTATCCAAACTGATGAATAGATCGCCGGAAATTCTGTCGCCTTCTGTGTAATCGAAGGTTATGATGTCTGTAAAATAGTCATGCTGAAGGTATTCTCTGTTTACTCTTAAAATCACTTCATCTGAGCAAAATATGTAGGAAATATCACCCACTTTATAGTGATGTTTTTCTGCTACAGACTTTATCCATTGCGTAATTTTACGCTTTTCAATTTTAGGTAGTTTTGTATCTTCCGAATTGTAGTAAATCATAATCTAAAAATTTAACCAAAGAATAGATAGGCAATAAGGATAGCCGCAATAATTCCGCCTAAATCTGCTATTAAGCCGGCAGTTACTGCGTATCGTGTTTTTTTTATTCCGACTGAACCAAAGTACAGTGCAACAATGTAGAAAGTGGTGTCAGCTGCACCTTGGAAGAGACATGACAATCGTCCTGCAAAAGAGTCAGCTCCAAAGGTTTTCATTGCCTCTACCATCATCGCTTTTGCTCCACTTCCGCTCAATGGTTTCATTAGAGCTGTTGGCAAAGCATCAACAAAGCGTGTGTCTGATAAAAATAGAGAGAAAAACCATTCTAAACCATAGGCAAAAGCATCCATTGCACCGGATGCTCTAAATACTCCTATGCCTACCAACATTCCAACAAGGTAGGGGAGTATTCTAATAGATGTTTGGAAACCATCTTTTGCCCCATCTATAAATGCTTCGTAAACATTGATTCTTTTGTAGGCTCCCATCCCTACAAAAATCATAATAACAGTGAACAATAGGAAATTACCTCCTATTTTTGATACAAAAAATGCAGTCTGACTATCCAATGACGAGAAAGCATATACCACTCCGGAAATTAAAAGTACAATTCCTAATATCCACCCGATTACTGTTTTGTTCCAAATATTTAGTTTTTGACGAAATCCTACATAGATGATGGCTGTAAGTGTGGAAAAGAAAGTGGTTATAAGTAGAGGTACAAATATATCAGTGGGATTTTCTGCCCCCATGATTGAGCGTTGTGCCAGTATGGTAATTGGAATTATGGTTAGTCCGGACGTGTTCAATGCCAAAAACATTATTTGTGCATTAGATGCCTTCTCTTTGTTTGGGTTTAGTTGTTGCAAACTCTCCATCGCCTTTAGTCCGATGGGCGTTGCAGCATTATCTAATCCTAACATGTTAGCGGCAAAGTTCATTACCAACTGACCGTTGGCAGGGTGATTTTTAGGAATTTCTGGAAATAACTTTGAAAAGAAGGGACCGATTATTTTTGAGAGATAATCGATAGCTCCTGCTTTTTCTCCTATATTCATGATTCCCAACCACAATATCATCACTCCACTTAGGGGCAGAGCAATATCCATCACGGCAAATTCAGACATCTCGAATGTGCTGGAAACAATTCTTTCGAAGACTGAATAATCTTCAAAAAAGAAAAACCGAATGATTGCTGCAATCATTGCTACAATAAAAAAACCAACCCAAATAATGTTTAATGCCACTTTTGAATATTTTTTTGGAGTTATTCTCCTTGATTTATTATTTCTGTTTTCACTCCCGAACCTTTTGCCAAACTTGTCACTTTATCCAACAGTTCCATTAATTTTATTGAAAATGAGTGAGGCAAGAGGTTGCTTTCAATCTTTTTTTCATTCAAACACTTAATCGCCTCTTCAGCTTCATAATTGTAACCATTTCCAACGTAAGAGAGTTCAATCTCTCTCTCTTTCTCCTCTTTTTCTTTTAGAACAGTTACCCTTGTTGGTGTATGAAACATCCTTTTTAGTTCGATTCTTCCCTCCGTACCACTTATAGTTGCATTTGATTTTAGTGAAGTTGCAAAAGTGGAGAGCAGTACGCTTATTTTCTCGCTTTGATGTTTCATGATGATGGCTGTACTCATATCGGTACCGGTTTCGGCAGGAGTAGAGACTACCTTTATTTCAGTGGGTTCTCCAAATAGAAGTAAGCTCAAAAATATTGGATAGATACCTATATCCGGAATTGTTCCGCCTCCCAATTCAGGATTAAATAATCGGCTTTCCGGATTATAGGGAGGATGAATGCCAAACTCAGCTTGTAGTATCAAGGGAGTTCCAATTTCCCCGGTTTCTATCAATTTTTTTGTTTCGATTATTGATGGCAAAAATCTGCTCCACAATGCCTCCATTAAAAAGAGATTCTTTTCTTTAGCTTTTTCTACCATCTCCTTTACTTGCGCCAAGTTAGAAGCAAAAGGTTTTTCGCAGAGCACATTTTTCCCATTTTCAAGAGCCTCCATTGTTAGAGAATAGTGGAGATGATTGGGTGTTGCGATGTAAACGATATCCACCAAAGGATCTTTAAACAACTCTTCATAACTGCCGTATGCCTTGGCAAATTCCTCCTCTTTCGCAAATCTTTTAGCCGTTTCCATTCCTCTTGACGCCACTGCATAGCATTCTGATGAAGAACAAATCTTTAATCCCTTTGCAAATTGGTGAGCAATATGCCCGGTCCCAATTATTCCCCAACGATATCCCATTTTCTGAAACTATTATTAGAAGCTGTTTAAATTTTATTTAAAAAAAATTTAGAGTTTCACTCTCTTATTTTCGGCATCTTTGAGATTCTTTTTAACCTATTTTTATTCTCCTTTTTTGATAATAGTCCACTATTTTCTGCAAAAGAAGACTAAAAATAGATTTAAAAATCTCTCTCAAATATGCTCGAAATAAAATTTAAACAACTTCTTAAATCTCTTGATTCAAATAATCCAATATTCTCTTTCTGTAAACCCAAAGTAAAGCCACAATGAAACCTACTCCTGTGAAAATTAAGCCATATTTTATAATAAATTTCACCCAGTAATTCACAGGTCTTGGATTCACTTTAAAGTCGCTTGCAAAGTAAGCGCAGTTATCATAAATTTTCTGTTCCCAAATATAGCTTTGACGATAATTCTCCAATGATAAGATATCGTTGTGATATAATTTGGTCTCTTTTTCGCTTACAAACAGAGCTTTATCCATATTTACAGATAAATCATTTTTCTTGTGGAAATACTCCTTCTTTCTAAGGCTATCCAACATGATAATCTCATTTTCAACCGCTTTGATTTTTTCTCCGAGCTGACTTTGTTTCAACTCATTCTCTTTCATGATTTGTTCATTTCTGGAGAAATATTCCAAGAAAGATTGTTTCAAAGGGTTGAATAGGGCTGTATCCTTACAACAAACAACCAATCTGAGCATATCCTTTGTGATGACATTATTTGTATCCATTGGATTGAATGAATTGTCGTAGTCAATCTTATCAGGAGTATCATCGCAAAGCACATCAATGTAGTAGAATGATTTGATGTCAGCAATTTTTTGAGCATCCTCCAATGAAATATTCAATTGTTTGCTGATGGAAGTAAAATCAAGATATTCACATTGTTTGTGCATAGGATCCAACAAGTTCTTGTAGAAGAAAGCATCGTGAGATTTTAGTTTTAGGTCCACCTCTGCCATATAAATTTTATCCTTTGCTCTATAGAGACCGAAGCACACTCCTGCAATTGCGAAAAGAAGAATTATATATTTTTGTTGATACATAAAACGCAACATCCAGCCAAGCCCCTTTGTACACTTTAGTCCGACAGAGTAGAGCCATGAACCAAAAGACTTCAGTGCCTCCAATAAATCAATTTCTTTTTTTTCGTTTTCCATGTTATATATATTTTATTACCATTATTATTTTCTTAGCCATAACTGAGGATTTAGCAACTCTTTTTCTTTCCATATTTGGAAAAACAGTGTTGCTTTGTTTTTGTTATCGGGGTCTTGATATATCTTCCCGATAGCTGCTCCTCGTTTAATATTGTCTCCTTTTTTTACATACATTTCTGTTAAGTTGGCATACACGGTCAGATAGTTACCATGTCTAACGATAACAGCATTGTTGCTTCCGGGGACAGAGAAACATTGAGACACCACACCATCATAAATACAATTCGCTTTAGAGCCGGGTACTGCGGTGATGTATATCCCTTTGTTGTTTATCACTACATCTTTCAATACAGGGTGAGCATGTTTCCCAAACTTACCGGAGATAGTTCCTTTCGTTGGCCACATTAACAGCCCTTTGTTTTTTAGGAAACCTCCGGCTACAACCTTCTCTTTCTGAGTCATGGCGTAACCGCCACCTTTCGCAGCTTGGGATTTACTTTTTTGCTTCTTTGCTGCCTCTGCAGTCTGTTTAGCAATCAAATCCTGAATTTTTTTGTTCAGTTGGTTAGATGCCTTTTGTTGCTTGCGGAGTTCTGCTTTTAACTCTTGCTCTCTGTTTTTCAGCGATTTAACCAACTTGTCTTGTTTGCCTTTTTGTAATAAAGAGAACTCTTTCTCTTTTTCCTGCTTTAAAAGTAACTCTTTTGTTTTATTTTTTAAACTATTTACCTTGTCTCTTTTGTTTTGAATCTCTTTTTTTGTTCGAGATAATGCCAAAGATTGTTCTTTTCTCTTAGAAGCCAAATTGCTAAGATAATAAAATCTTCGGTATCCTTCTTCAAAATTTTTAGCTGAGAGGATATATAACATTTGCTCTTGTTTGCTTTTTGTTAAATAGGCATAGTAGATCATGTCTAAATATTTCTCTCGCATCTTTTGATACTCCACCGATAAGTTGGCGACATTCTTGTTGAGTGATTCTATCTCTTTGTTGTAATTCTCAATTTCGGTAGAGCGTCGTTTTATCAACAAGTCTCTATATTCTATATCTGCATTCAAACGCTCCAATTCTCGCAATGATTGCCTTGTGCTTCGTTGCGTTTCGCTTAGTTTTGCATCGGTATTTTTAATTTTCTTCTTGAGATTGCTTTGTTCTTTCTTTAATTTGTTGATGTTTTGTTGTGCCAATAAATTCCCCGACTCCGGTAATATTACCGAGCCAAACAGATAAATTGCCACCAATATTGTAATTTTACCTACTTTCAACATCTATCTAATTTGCAATCAATTTTAATAATTCTGAATACGATAATTTTGAATAATTTGCCGGAATATTAGATGAAAAATTCATCTCTTTATTTAATTCAACTCGTTTGTAATCGAATCCTAACTTTCCTAATAAGTGAGCTCCCGCATGCAGCGTTAATTCCGTTTTAAGTGGAATTGTTGTCCCAATGTCACTTTTGTGGGGTTGAGTGTAACTCCACCTGATGCGGTAACTCTCCTCTTGTAAGATGCCGGATTGTATTTCCAATGAATCATTTAGGATATACTCTTGAGTGATTTTATCAAAACTGCGCTGAAGCATAATCATGTTTCCTATTTCAGAGCGACTAAAATCGGTAATATTGGCTTTGCCCTCTTCCCCGAATGCGAATACCTCTCCAACAAGTATGCCTTGCAGTGCTTCGTAACTAAATTCAGCATTCATTTTTTCCTTTATTTCCGTAAAATTCAAGGAGAAATACCGTTTGTTAATTCGGTCTAAAAGGATAATCCCCTCTCTATCGCAAGTTATTCTCCCTACCTCTACTCCCGATAGCGGCTGAATGGATATTATGATTATGCTATCCCTCCTTATTCGGAGATTTGCTCCAACTTTTATGGATTGTGCTTCATTGCGAGAAAGACTAATGTCCCCTTTCGCAGAAAATGTCTTAAATTCAACTTTCACCTGTTCAGATGGGTGTGAAGATTCCGCTTTCTTTGAACTCTTGCAAGTTGAAAACAGAAAGGCGACAGCCACCATAAAAACTAGTATGTACTTTTTATTCCTCATAAATACCGGTTTCTGCTTTTCGTTTCAATTTCTCATATTTGTATAATTCGTTCGGATGTTTCTCCTGAACCATCTCCCACGCCTTAATCCATTTGGCATGATACTCCTCTTTCGGTTCTCCCATTTTGTAAAGAATATCTCCATAATGATCTGTGGATTCATAGCTCTTGTCTCCTCCGTAATAGTAGGCCTGTTCGATGTATAATCGGGCTATATTATACTCGCCCAATTTAAAAGAAATCCATGCATACGTATCCAAAAAAGTAGAACTTTGAGGGTTGGCTTTGATTGTTTTACCGCTCATCTTTTCGGCACGATTCAAATCTTTGTTACCCAAGCTCAAGTAGTATGCATAATTATTGAGAACGATGAGATTATTTTCGTTGTAAACAAGAGCCGAGTCGTATGCCGCAAATGCCAATTCGTTTTTTCCCATATTACAATAAGTATCTCCAATTTGTCCCATCACCGAAGAGGCTAACATCATCTCGTCAGACTCTATTGCCAAAGAGACCAATTTGTTCCACGTCTTAATGGCTGACAGAGAATCCTTCTTCCGTATGAGCGAAAGACCTAATAGATAGAGCATGTCGCTATTCTCCGGATATTGTTCCAAACCATTGATACAAGTGTTGTATAAAAGATTCGGATCTTCCTTTTCTGCATGATAGGATGCTAAAGCAACCCAAGAATTTTCGATTTGAGGGTTTATGGCGAGAGCCTCCTCAATATAGTTGAAGGCAGAACTATCATTCTTTAGCAGCAAGTAGGAGGCGTAAACCAAATGAGTTTCCTCTTCGTTAGGATACTCCCTTATCATCTGTTTAAACAAGTCATCATCTATTTTAGAGGCAGAATCGTTAGCCAAACTGAACAATGCCTCTTTTCTGATGTCGTAAGAAATATCTTTGTTTTTAACAAGCTCTTTTAGCAAGTCATATCCAATCTCTTTTTCTCCGCATTCAATTTTAAAGAATGCGTAGCGATAAGTGAGGGTAGGATCATTGGGAAACGATTTAAATCCGGAAGCGTATGTTTTTTCACCTTTTTTCTTATCTCCGATAGCCATATATAAATCCCCTTTTAAGGCTCTATAGCTTGTCTCTTTAGGGAAGGCTTTTATGAGTCTGTCAATCTCGCCGAATGCTTTTTTATCCTTATTTAAAGCTCTATAAAGTTTGAATTTCTCTATACTGATTTTATCATTAATGCCCACCTCGTCTTCCAAGTTATCCCACTCATTTATGGCCTCCTGTTTCTGGTCTGTTGTTGTGTATATACTTGCAAGCAAATAATGGTAAACATTCTTCTTATTTTTATCATCATTCACCAACCCCTTATATAGGTCGGCAGCTTTGGAGTATTGACTTGTGTTGTAATAGTATTGAGCCAAAGTTTGTCGGTAGTGGACATTTTGAGGAGACAAAGCCAAAGCCCGCTCCATGTTGTAGATTGCGCTTTTGCCGATGTTTAAATTCGCATTAAGTACAGCCAATTCAGAGTACAAGACACTATTATTTTTGTCGAGTTCATAGCATCTGTACAGATTGTCGGCAGCTTCTGCGTAGTTCCCTAAATTTTTTTGGCGCAACGACTCTAAGAAAAAATATTGAAACTTTTTCTTGACAATCATGGAATCCCTATCGCTTGCAAACGTGTGAAGCGAAAAGAAAATTGGGATAAATAAGAGTACAATTTTAAAATTTTTTTTCAAATCATTAAATTTTTCCGGTATGACCAAATCCTCCTGCACCTCTCTCTGTTTCGTCAAGAGAATCAACCTCTTGCCATTCAACATGAGCGTGCTGAGCAATAACCATTTGGCAAATACGTTCTCCATCCTCAATAACAAAAGGTGTTGAAGATAAGTTTATCAAAATAACTTTAATTTCGCCTCGGTAATCTGCATCGATTGTTCCGGGTGTGTTCAGTACGGTTATACCATGTTTGGCAGCCAAACCACTACGAGGACGAATCTGCGCTTCATATCCCTCCGGAAGAGCCATGAAGATACCCGTAGGAATCAGTTTTCTCTCTAACGGTTGTAATTCAATTGCTTCTTCAATGTTAGCTCGTAAATCAACCCCTGCCGAAAGAGGCGTGGCGTATGCGGGCATTTCATGTTTCGACTTGTTAATAATATTAATTTTCATCACCATTCGATTTATTGACTTCCATAATAGGGCAAATGTAATAATTCTTTTTAGAAGTAAGGCAATGAGGTGTGTTTTATTTTAGGAGATATTTAAAATTCGATAAAATTTAAACAACTTCTAAATTCTTTTTCCCTTTTCTATTTGAAAAATTGCAATTAAATATTAAATTTGTCCGAATTATGTTTAAGAATTACAAATAATTATTAATATTAAAACAATTTGAAACGTATGAAATTCGGACATTTCGATGATCAACGTCGCGAGTACGTGATCACTAACCCACGCACTCCATGGCCGTGGATTAACTATTTGGGTAACGAAGATTTCTTCGGACTTATCTCTAATACTGCAGGTGGTTATGATTTTTACAAAGATGCAAAATTCCGCCGTTTGACTCGTTACCGTTACAATGGTGTGCCAATGGATGCGGGTGGACGTTACTTCTATATAAATGATAACGGTACTATTTGGAATCCGGGTTGGAAACCAACTAAAACTGAACTTGACAAGTATGAATGTCGTCATGGTATGAACTATACCATCATTACGGGAGAAAAGAATGGTATCGAAGCTTCTGCTTTGTTCTTTGTTCCGTTGAAAACTCATGCCGAGGTTACTAAGTTGACTCTTACAAACAAATCAAATGAAAAGAAGAGCATCAAGTTGTTCTCTTTCTTGGAGTGGTGTTTGTGGAATGCTGCATCTGATATGGAGAACTTCCAACGTAACTTCTCTACAGGAGAAATTGAAGTGGATGGCTCTACTATTTATCATAAAACTGAGTATAAAGAGCGTCGCGACCATTATGCATTCTATGGTGTAAATACTCCAATTAACGGATTTGATACTGACCGCGAGTCATTCCTTGGTCTTTACAACGGTTTTGATGAACCACAAGTGGTGGAGGCTGGAAAACCAAGCAACAGTGTGGCTATGGGATGGTCTCCAATCGCTTCTCACTATATCGAGGTGGAATTAAATCCTGGTGAAAGCAAAGATTATGTTTTCACTCTTGGTTATATAGAGATGGAACAAAACGAAAAGTTCCAAGCTACTACTCAAGAGGATATTAAGAAAATTGTAGATGCGGGATTGAAGGTTTCTACTAAGGCTTCTCCTATTATCAATAAGGTGAAAGCGCAAGAGGTTCTTAAAAAATTTGATACTGCAGCGAAAGTTGATGCTGCATTTATGGAACTTCGTGCATACTGGGATAACTTGTTGAATATCTATACAGTTAATTCCGGAAATGATAAACTTGACCGTATGGTTAATATCTGGAACCAATACCAATGTATGATTACTTTCTGTTTCTCTCGTTCTGCATCATTCTTCGAGAGTGGTATCGGACGTGGTATGGGATTCCGTGATTCTAACCAAGACTTGGTTGGTTTCGTTCATCAAGTGCCTGAGCGTGCTCGTCAACGTATCATCGACATCGCTTCTACTCAGTTCCCTGATGGTGGTTGCTACCACCAATATCAACCGTTGACCAAACGTGGTAACAATGATATCGGAGGTGGATTTAATGATGACCCAATGTGGTTGATCTTCGGTACTGTAGCATATATCAAGGAGTCTGGTGACTTTAGTATCTTGGATGAGCAAGTTCCATTTGATAATAAAGAGGGTTCTGAAGTTAGTTTGTTTGAGCACTTGACTGTTTCATTCAACCATGTTATCGAAAATCTTGGTCCGCACATGTTGCCTCTTATCGGTCGTGCCGATTGGAATGACTGCTTGAACTTGAACTGCTTCTCTTGGGATCCAAATGAATCTTTCCAAACTACAGAAAATAATTCAGAAGGAAGCAAGGCTGAATCTTTGATGATTGCAGGACAATTTGTTGTTTATGGTCGTGATTATATCGAACTTTGCCGTCAAATTGGCAAAAACGATGAGGCTGCTCGTGCAGAAAAATTCGTTAATGATATGGTTGAGGCTGTTAAGAAACACGGTTGGGACGGCGATTGGTACTTGCGTGCTTACGATTTCTATGGTAAGAAAGTGGGTAGCAAAGAGAACAAAGAGGCTAAAATCTTTATCGAGTCTCAAGGATGGTGTACTATGGCAGGAATTGGCTTGGAAGATGGTATGGTTAAGAAATCTTTGGACTCTGTTAAAGAGATGTTGGATTGTGAACATGGTATCGTTCTTAATAACCCTGCATTTACAGAATATGTGGTTGAGTACGGTGAAATCTCTACTTATCCGGCAGGTTACAAAGAGAATGCCGGAATCTTTGCACATAACAACCCTTGGGTTATCATCGGTGAAACAGTATTGGGACGCGGTGATTATGCTTGGGAATATTACAAGAAGATTTGTCCTGCATACGTAGAGGAGAAGAACTCAGAATTGCATAAAGTAGAACCATACGTATATGCACAGATGACAGCCGGTAAGGATGCTCGCAAACCGGGAGAGGCTAAAAACTCTTGGTTGACAGGAACTGCTGCTTGGAACTGGTATGCAATCACTCAATTTATTTTGGGTATCAAACCTGCTTATACCGGTTTGGAAGTAAATCCTTGTATTCCTGCTGATTGGAAAGGATATACCGTTTCTCGTAAATTCCGTGGTGCTAATTACGAAATTGAGGTGAAGAACAATGGTGTAATGAAGGGTGTGAAGAAATTGATTGTTAACGGTCAAGAAGTTGCCGGAAACATCATCCCTATGCAACCGGAAGGTTCAAACAATAAGGTTGAAGTTATAATGGGATAATCCCTCGTAAGAGTGGTGAGTTAAAGTCGGTGTGCAAAGTTTATATTTTGATGCACCGACTTATCTTGCAGAATATGTACATTAGTTTTTTAATTTATTTTTTGAGAATGAAAAAGGTTTTATTAGGATTAGCAACATTGGCATTTTTTGCCCTTTCATCTTGTAAGCAAGATGCGACAAAACAGTCCGCTTCTACTGCGGATTCTGTAGCATCTGTTGCAACAGAGAGTAAGTATGTTTATCCGGAAGGATCTCCGGTGGCTAAGTATGGTAAACTTAAAGTTAACCATTTGCAATTGTGTGATCAATACGGTGTTCCTGTTCAGTTGGCAGGTTTGAGTACAATGGGTTGGCAATGGTGTGGCGATTGCTACAACAGAGAAGCCATCGAAGCAATGAAAAATGATTGGAATATCAATATTCTTCGTTTAGCAATGTATGTTGAGGAGGGTGGTTACAATACAACTCCTGAGGCTACATTCAATAAATTGTGTGAAATGATTGATATATGTGGCGAGTTGGGTATCTATTGTATTGTGGATTGGCATATCTTGACTCCGGGAAATCCATTGGCAGAATGCTATTCCGGTGCGAAAGATTTCTTCCAAAGAGTCTCTTCTAAATACGCAGGTGCTGACCACGTGTTGTATGAGTTGTGCAACGAGCCAAATAACTGCCAAGAGAAGAACAACCCTGAAAAACCTTGGGAGTGTACAAGAGAAGAAAATGTGACTTGGGATATGATTGCTGAGTATGCTAATGGCATTATCCCGCTTATCCATGCAAATGCTGATAGTGTTGGTGCTCCTCACCCAATCATCATTGTTGGTACTCCTCAATGGTGTCAATTGGTTGATGCCTCTTTGAAAGAGGGTATGTATCAAGGTAATGGAAAAGACCTAAGCGATCCGTTGCCTGCTCGTGATGCTCGTTTGAAATATGACAACATCATGTACACATTCCATTTCTATGCGTTGGAGCATAAAGAAAGTGTGGATGATAAACCGGGATACTACAATTTCTATTCATATATGTATGATGTCTTGAATACTCTTCCTGTATTCTGTACTGAATATGGAGTGACATTTGCTGATGGTGATAGAGGAATTGATTTGGAACGTACTGATAAATGGTTGTTGATGTTCCAAGGAAATAACGCAGGAAAGCAAATTGTAAGTCATTGTAACTGGAGTTTCTCAGACAATGAGCGCCTTTCTTCTGCATTGGTTCCGGGTGCTTGCGCTCGCAAGGAGTGGAACAATGTGACTACTTCCGGAGAGTATGTAAAGAAAGTACTTAAGGTTATTAATACGGGTGCTGAAGATTCTACTGTATTGAAACCATCTAATTTGTATGTAAAGTAATAAAGAGTGGGAGAGGGACTGTATCATTCTGATGCAGCACCCATCTCCTATTTTTTTGAAAATCAAGAATATGAAAAACTATAAATTGAAGTCTTTTGGCTTGATTGCATTGGCAACTATTGCTTTTTGTCAGTGTTCAACTTCAAATGAAAAACCGGAGGCAGCTAATTCAGATAAGTTTGAATTTGTTGCTAAAGATACTACGTGGAAAACACTAAGTGTCCGTGAAAAAATCGGACAGACCATGATGGTTGAGGCAAGATACTTAGACCATTTGAATGTGGGAGCAGGTAATATGTCTCAATTTATGGAAAAATATCCTATTGGAAGTTTTTTCATTCCTGCATGGTACTTTTTTGAAAACGGAAAAGGAGATACAGAAGGTTTGATTGCAAAGGCTATTAAAGATTATAGTGCAGCTGCAAAATATCCTATTCTTTTCTCAGAAGATTTCGAGAGAGGGATAGGAGAGACCTACTCAAAATATTCGCATTTGCCGGCAGAAATGGCATTAGGAGCTGCCAATGACGAAGATTTGGCTTACGCTCTTGGTAAGTCTATCGCAATGGAGTCTAAAGAGATGGGCTTCAATTGGTTGCTTCATCCTGTATGCGACCTAAATATGAACCCACTTCAGGAGTTGGTTATCGAACGTTCGGTTTCTGACAGTGTAGAGCTGGCTATTCCTTTGCTTAAACAACAAATCAAGGGGTTGCACGATCAAAATGTGATTTCAACTGTTAAGCACTTCCCCGGTGATGGTGTGACAATGCGCAATCAGCACTTGGTTACAACTGCCAATAGTTTGAGCGAAAAAGAGTGGAGAGCCACTTTCGGAAAATTGTTCCAAGAGTTGATAAACGGTGGAGCAGCTACTATCATGGTGGGACACATTCAGTTGCCGTTCTATCAAAAAGAGAAGATAAACGGATTGTTACCGCCTGCAACACTTTCAAAAGAGTTGATGGTTGATTTGTTGAAGGGTGAAATGGGCTTCAAGGGCGTAATCATCACAGATGCTCTAAATATGGGAGGTTGCGCAGGATATTATCCTAATGAATTGGAGGTTTCTGTACAATGTTTTGTTGCCGGAGCCGATGTTGTCCTTTGGCCATCTTTGGCTTATATGGATACAATTGAAGCTCGTATCAACAGAGGAGAAATTCCGATGTCTCGTTTGGATGATGCTGTAGAAAGAGTTTGGGCTTTGCGTGAACGTTTTAATTTCTTACAAAAGTCAGATTCTTTGTTTACTGAAATGTCGCAAGCGGATAAAGATTTTGTATTCGAGACAGGAACAAATCTGGCAGAAAAGGCTGTGACATTGTTGGAAGACAGAAATGGGGATATTCCGTTGTCGCCGGAGAAGAGCAAGAAGATATTGCTTATGCCTATCAGTTATGAGGATAAAGGCAAGACTTTTGAATTTACGAAAAAGGAGTTAGAAAAACGTGGGTTTGAGGTAGATATGATGGTAAATCCGCACTTCTATCAATGGGGGTGGAGAATTGATTCGTTGTACACATACGACAAGGTCTTTATCTGTTTTGAAAACAGATATTTTCACCCGTTAGGAACGCCATTCTTTAAAGATCATGAAGCGTTTGGCGTTTGGACAGCCAATATGTTGGATATTAACAAGCGAATTGCTGTATCATATAGTAATCCGTTCTTGACAGAATTTTATGAGGGTGTTGTTCCTTTGAAAGTAAATGCATATAGTTGCGATACTTTCTCACAGAGAGCTGTAGTTAAAGCTCTATGTGGAGAGATTCCTTTTGTCGGAAAATCTCCTGTTAAATTGAATCCTGAAGAGTTGAAATAACTTTTAAATTATATACAATGGAAAATAATCAAAAATTATCAGTTTTAGAGAAGACTTCTTATGGAGTAGGAGACTTGGCATGTAATCTCTTTTGGGGATTGATATGTATGGCCACTGTTTTCTACACAGATTACTTTGGCCTTGATGCCGGAGTAGCAGGAACAATGATTCTTATTGTTTCATGTTTGGATATTGCATTTGACGTAATTATCGGAGCAGTAGCAGATAGAAAGAAAACTCGTTGGGGACGTTTCCGTCCTTGGATTCTTTTCGGAGTAGTTCCGTTCTGTATCATCGGTTATTTAACTTTTTACACTCCGGATTTCAATGATGCCGGCAAGATTTTTTATGCCTCTTTGACATTCTTCTTGTTCCGTATTATGTATTCGGTTGTTAATGTTCCTTACGGTGCATTGATGGGTGTTATTTCTGCCGATCCTAAAGAAAGAACAGCTGTTTCTGCTTATAGAAATATCTGTGCGCAAATCGGTTGTATCTTTAGTTACGGTTTCGTATTTACTATCGTTCGTACTATCCAAGATTCTATGGAGTGTTCCGGACAAGATGCGTTCGCTACAACAGCGTTGATTTATGCTATTGCTGTGCTTGTATTATTATTATGTACATTCTTTTTTACTCGTGAGAGAGTTGAGCCTGTTAAAGAAGAACAGAGTAAACTTTCTGAGGATGTAAAAGACTTGGTTAACAATAAACCTTGGATTATGCTCTCTATTGCAGGTATTGCGATGTTGTTCTTTGTTTTTGTTCACAACGGATTAATTCCTTTTTATGCAAAATACTGTATCGCAGATTCTGTTGTTAATGCTAATGGAGAAACAGAGTTTGTTGTAACAGGTAAATTATTTGGGTTTGATTTGAATTGGGAACTTGTTTCTACGCTATTGTTGTCAATTGGTTCTATTGTTACTATTTTAGGAACTTTGTTGATTCAAATCGTTGTTGCTAAATTTGGGAAGAAACCGACTTGGATTGGATGTTTTATATTGGCTTCTATTTTATCTATTGCTTTCTTGTTTGTTGATAAAACTAGCATTGGAACTATTATTATCTTAAACATCCTCTTCACTTTGTGTATCGGACCTTCAGGATACATTATGTGGAGTATGTATGCTGATGTTGCGGATAATGCCGAAGTAGAGACCGGTCGCCGTGCGACAGGTTTGATTTATTCATCTGCTACTATGGCTCAAAAATTAGGTCAAGCTTTAGCTAATTCAATTCCGGCTTATGCCTTGGCATTCATTGGTTTTGAAGCGAATATTAAGTTAAGCGATGATATTATTTCTTCGTTGGGTAGTATGTTTGCTTTGTTGCCTTTGGTAGGAGCTGCAATTGGTGTTGTTTCCCTATTGTGCTACAATATTGATGAGAAGAAAATCGCTGAAAACTCCAGAATTCTGGCAGAAATGAAAGCGAAGAAAGAGAATATTTAGCAAGTTATAGTGGTGTTGACTATTGTCAGCACCACTTTTTTACTATATTTCTATTCAACTATTAACTAAAATCAGTATTATTATGAAAGACACAGGTAAATTATCAATTTTAGAGAAATGCGCCTATGGAGCAGGCGACATGGGAAGTAATTTTATATGGTTTTTGATAGCCATACATTCAACGTTCTTCTATACCGAGTATTTTGGTTTGGCGATAGGTACGGTTACGGCAATGATGGCCATAATTACTATGATAGACCTATTATTTGACGTATATGTAGGTGCCGTTGCAGATAGGCATAAAACAAAATTGGGAAGATTTAGACCTTGGATTCTTTACGGAGTTGTTCCTTTTGTTGCGATAACTATCATCACTTTTTATACTCCGGATTTAGATGAATCAATGAAGTTAATCTATGCTTTTTTATCTTTCTTGTTGCTTCGATTAATGTATTCTGTCGTTAATGTTCCGTATGGAGCATTGATGGGTGTTATTTCAGGAGATGCAAGAGAGAGAGATTCCGTTTCGGCTTACAGAAATATTTTTGCTCAGATAGGTTGGTTCTGCGCCAGTACGTTGTTTATGCCGGCTGTTAAATATTTGCAAGATACTTTTGAACTTCAAGGAAAAGTGGCTTTCTTTTACATCGTATCGGTGTATGCGGTTGTAGCAGGTCTCTTATTATTTTTCACTTTTTGGGGAACTAAGGAGCGAGTAGAGCCTGTTGCTGAAGAAAATAGTCCAATCAAAGATGATTTGAAAGATTTGATTACGAATAAACCTTGGATTATTGTTACTTTGGCAGGAATTTTGATGTTGGTGTTTACTACTTGTCATAATTTTTTAATTAATTATTATTGCAAGTATTACTTATCTAACATGTATGCAGATCCTTCTGCTCCGGATGGTTTTAGATACGAATTGATAGGAACATTCTTCGGAAATGAGATGTCATGGGAACTTTTCTCTTCCATTATGTTTGGTTTCGGTTCTGTCATTACAATTGTTGCAACAATTTTATGTGAAAAATTTCTAATCGGAAAACTCGGAAAATCTAAATCATGGGTTTTATGCTTCGTTTTAGCTTCTGTAGCTTCTGCGTTTTACCTATTTGTTCCCAAGGAGTCGTTGGCAGTAATTATTTTATTGCAAATTCTGTTTACATTGTTTATTGGTCCATGTTCGTTCATTATGTGGAGTATGTATGCGGATATCGCAGACAATACAGAAGTTCAAACCGGTCGTCGTGCTACGGGGTTGATATTCTCTTCTGCAACTATGTCTCAAAAATTGGGTAATACATTAGCTGCAATTATCCCGGGAGCTGTTCTGTCTTTTGTCGGATTTAAAGCCAATGATTTTAATATGTCAGATTCTGTTAGAGAGATGATTTTGTATGTATTTGCTTTATTCCCAATAATCAGTGCGGTTTTTGCTGTTATTTGTTTGAAGTTCTACAATATCGATGAGAAGAAAATTGAAGAAAATTCTAAAGAGTTGGCTAGAAGGAAGGCCGAAAAAGAAGCTCTGTAATTTAAGGCTATTTTAGCTATATATTTATTTTAAAGCATCCTCAATCGGGGGTGCTTTTTTTATCCTTATTTGAGTTTGACATTTTTTTTACTATTTTTGTACTAGATTTTTAAAGTGTAATTT
>SUWZ01000050.1 GCA_015061185.1 Bacteroidales bacterium | reverse complement strand
TAGGTAATATCTGAAATTTTAGCTCCTTTTTTTAGGTCTAACAAGCAATTTAAAAAGTGAATTAACAACTCTTTATTCGCTTCTGTGCCAAAAATCTTTTTAAAAGCGAAATCTGTACCCAAATTCAGATAACGCTCATCGTTGTTCGGTAGTTTCTTCATTGTTTTATGTGTTTTGCAGCCTCGTTTTCATTATGAGGCAACGTTTATAATTATGTAATGTGCAAACAAACATTCCGCCGAATGCAAGGCAAAGTTAATAAAATTTTTGTTGAGAGGCAAGTGCTTTTTTTGTCGTTATTTGTTTATGTAATTTTATAGAACACACCTTAAATTTTTTGTTATATGAATTTATTGCATCCTCCTTAATAGGGTTCTTTGCATAAAAAATTTAGTCGATTAATGTGAATTTTTAATTAAGTTTTATTCCTTTTAATATTAAAATTTCTTACTTTTGTCTCTGAAAGTGCAATTTAGTGAAGAATGATAGATTGAAAAATGAATTATATCAATATTTAAATACTCCATGTTACAAAACAATATAGCATTAAAAAATAAAACAGTTTTAGTTACCGGTGCTGCAGGTTTTATTGGTTCTAATTTGGTATTGAAACTTCTTAAGGAGTTTGAGGGAGTCCGTGTGATTGGGTTGGATAATATGAACAATTATTATGACCCAAAGCTCAAAGAGGAGCGTTTGGCTAATTTGTCGGAGTTCTCTAATTTTTCTTTTGTAAAGGGTTCTTTGGAAGATAAGGAACTTATTGATTCGCTTTTTGCAAAGTATCAGCCTGCGGTGGTTGTTAATCTTGCTGCTCAGGCTGGAGTACGTTACAGCATAACCAATCCAAGTGCTTATGTGGAATCTAACATAATAGGATTCTTCAATATTCTTGAAGCTTGCCGCAACAATCCTTGCGTGGAGCATTTGGTTTATGCCAGCTCAAGCAGTGTTTATGGATCGAATAAGAAGATTCCATACTGCACCGATGATAAAGTGGATAATCCGGTTAGCCTTTATGCGGCTACCAAGAAAAGCAATGAGTTGATGGCGCATACTTATTCCAAACTTTATAATATTCCTACAACCGGATTAAGATTCTTTACGGTATATGGTCCGGCCGGTCGTCCGGATATGGCTTATTTCAGTTTTACCAACAAACTTTGCAAAGGCGAAACCATAGAGATATTTAACTATGGGAATTGTAAACGTGATTTTACGTATATTGATGATATCGTAGAGGGTATAACAAGAGTTATGCAGCATGCACCGGAGAAAGGTGTAGGAGAGGATTTGTTGCCGATACCTCCCTATAAATTGTATAACATAGGAAATAATCAGCCTGAAAATCTCCTGGATTTTGTACAAATCTTGCAAGAAGAGTTGGTTGCTGCCGGTGTCCTTCCTAAGGATTATGACTTCGAAGTACATAAAAAATTAGTGCCAATGCAACCGGGAGATGTCCCCATTACCTATGCAGATACAACTCCGTTAGAGCGTGATTTTGGCTTTAAACCCTCAACTCCCTTGCGTAAAGGTTTAAAGGCTTTTGCTGAGTGGTATGCCGAGTACTACAACGTTTGTTAGACCGCAAAATAGGCAAGATAAAAATAAACCGTAAAAGGCACTGTGGGTTCTCTCTTTACGGCTTTTTATTTAGAGACAAACTATTCTCTATTCGTACGATAATAATCTCACACTTGTAAGGTTATTTCATAGAGGCGCCTCCTTTTTACTATTCTGCTCCCAATATCTTTATTAATTCTCCGGAACTATATACTTGTCTCCGGTTGTTTCTATTATTCGTTTGTAATATTCTTCGGAGTATCCCGGTGTTTGTATGTTTTCAGGAATTCCCCAACCATTGTCTATAAATTTGCCGTTTCTTTCTCGCTTTATATTTCCATCGGTATATTTTACCATCAAAAATTCTCCTAAAGCTTTCCACTCTCTCATCATTATATTGGCTTGGTTTTCAGAATATTCCGTTAAGAATCGCGTCGCATATTCAGGGGATTTTTTGTATAGCGACTGAGCTGCCACTTCAACAACTTCTAAGTTATCTTCTAATTTTTGCTCAAAGTCACTTTGCACTTTTTTGATATCTTCTGCCATGTATTTATACTTTCCGTAGGCTAAGTTGGAGACCCAATTAAATACCCAATAGGCAGATTCCCAAGAGAATTTTAGCAAACTGCCGGTTCCAACGCTAAAACATGTGGGAACAGAATTTGTGCCACAATAGATGGGTATATACACGGTGAAAGTGGCATCATCAACTCCAAACCATAATACACCTCCGATTTTATTTGGAAGCCAATTCCGCATTTGAGCAATAAATGAGAAGGCATTCTTCGGACTGGCCGTAGGGGTTTCATTGAAATAGGTTTTCCCATTTATCTCCCAAAATCGAGGTTCGTAGCGATATTCAGCCCCAAATGGTTCAGCTCCAACGTCGTTGTTGAGTGCAAGCGGAGTGTTTTCAAAATGGTCTCTCATCAAATTTTTTAATTCTAATAGCGAAACCTTTTTTTGTGGTTTTATCCAAAGAGGCAGACGTTCGTTACTTTTTCCCAATATATAATCGATGTATTTTTCTGTTGTAGGGTCTAATTTGCGGAAAATACTCCAAACTCTTGATTCGCAAAATCTGCGAGCATTGAATGAAACCGGATCATAGACTTCGGAAAAGTTAAATTCCTTGTTTCTTCCGTCAAAATAGCCCATCTCTTTAGCAAAAGAAATCACATCTTTGGAGTAACGGCAATTGGCTCTGTCATTTAGTGGAAATGTTGTGATTCGAGAGTGATTGGCATGCGCACTGACACAATCGTCCGGTACGCGCAATGCAACCCACACCGCACCTTTGACATCCGGACCTTTACCAATCATTTCCATAATCCAAATTTCATTGGGGTCTGCGATGGAAAAGGTCTCTCCGGAACTGCAATAACCATAGCGATTTACGAGGTCGCTCATGACTTGTATCGCTTCCTGTGCTGTTTTGGCACGTTGCAGTGTGATGTAAATCAAATTACCGTAATCAAGTACTCCTGTGGTATCTATCAGTTCTTTTCTTCCTCCAAAGGTTGATTCTGTGATACAAACTTGATGTTCATTGATATTTCCTAATACGGCATACGTGTTGGCAACTTGTTCGATTTTACCTTGATATTTGTGCGTGTCCCATCCATAGATGTCCATCATGGTGTATTTGGAGTAGTCTGCGTTGGGATAGAAGGATAGTTCTCCATATAGATAATAGGAGTCTGCAGAGTAGGTACAGAAGGTAGAGCCATCTTCCGAGGCATCTTTTCCAACCAATATATTTGTTCCTCCGTAAACAAATTGAAGGTGTAATATTCCAATTATTATAAGAGATATTCTATGGATATAGCTTTTTTTCATGACGTTTAATTATTATCAATAGTAAATATTTTTGGTAAATTTTGCAACATTGCCACACCGATCTTTTACAATTAGTTCAAAAAGATGTGTTTTATTTTGCTCGATTTCCCTGTTGTCTATCCAGTAGGTGAGGTTGCGACTCTTTGCATCATACTCAAAAAGTACCCATTTGCCATCAATGTAAGCATCATACGAATCAATTCCGGATTGCCCGTCATATATTTTTAAACGGATATAGGGGATATTTCTCAATTTGTTTGTATGAACAGGAGCAATGGAAGGGGGCGTTTTGTCAACTGCTACGGCAAAACGACCGAAGGTGTTGGTTTTTCCAACCATCACTCCATTGATATATTTCCCTCCAACGGCGTAGGTCGGAAGATTATTTTCATTTACCTTTGTTATGTAATATTTGTCAGGGTCGGGGAGTGTGTCATGCTCTATTTTTATTGAGACATCACTCATGGTGTGCAAAGGTGTTTGTGCGTCTCCAATCGAGTAAATCGGTGAGCAGAACCTCAAGGAAGAGTCACAGCGAAATTTATGTTCTACATCGGTATAAAGTGCATTTGGAGGGAAATGCATACCAAATGTTCCTTTGTCAAAAAATACCCCTTCGCCACATTTTATGAGTTGAGACTCTTCAACAGAACATTGCTGTGCGAGAGTTGATTTCTTTCCTGTAACTACAAAACTGATTTCATCTGTATTGCCGAAATCATCGATAACCTCGTATCGGATGGTGTAATCACGTTCTTCATTAAAAGTGTAGGTTCCTTTAAATTCCGGGTTGTAAAGATTGTGAAGAGGTGAATTCTTGTCTTTAAAAGATTTCATAAAAAACTCGCCTGTGTTGGCCCATTGTTTATAGTCTATAAAACTATTCAGTGCGCGAGTGTCTGCATACTTAATATTGTCAATACAGATATCAGAAATGAGTTGATTGTCAACGTATGCTTTTAGTATTCGGGGGGAGTAAACGAAAGATGTTCCATCCATATAGTCATTGGCCTTGACAGAAAGCCCAACTTCGCCCCAAACGTAGATAGGTCCTCCTGTTTGTACTTTTCTGGTTCTGTCTTTGGTTACAATTACTCTGCATTTTTTTTCCTCCTTGTCATTGATATGACCATTCTTCATCGCATATAGTTTTATTCCCATGATGCGAGGGTTTCTACTATCACTGAATTGAAAATCTTTGTTTAGCTCTAAAGGGTTTTCCAATATGTAGCCATCTGTTTTTCGTATTTCGAAATGGAGATGAGGACCTCCGGAAGCACCTGTATTTCCGGAAATAGCAAATTGCTCCCCCTTTTTTACTTGAAATTTCGAGGAGTCTAAGGAGAGTTCGATTTCAAATTTTTTCTCGCTGTATTGTTTGGATTTGATAATAGAATCTAATTTAGGTACAAATCCATTTAGGTGTGCATATACAGAGGTGTATCCGTTGGGATGAGTGATAAAGGCAACCTTACCATAACCGGTTCTTGATATTGAAATGTAGGAGACAAAGCCATCATCAATGGCGTAAATGGGTTTATTTTCTTGGCCATCTGTTCGGAAGTCCAATCCTCCATGGAAATGATTTCTTCTCATTTCTGCAAAACTTCCACTCAGTGTTGTTGCTACACCAACGGGTGAATATACACTCCAATTGCTCATTTGAGCCCTTAATTGAAAAACAAAAGAGATTAAAATTATGTATAAAAATATCCTTTTCATGATGATTACTATTCTTTTGCAAAGATATAAAAAAAACTCAGCACCGCTTTTTTATTGCCCTTTAAAACATCAATTATTCATTAATTTTAGATTTGTTAAGTTTTATTTTAAAAAGAAAATGTTTTCTCTTTGTTTTTTTTATAACTTTGCAATCGGATTGTATAATTATTTTGTAAAAGTTTATTAAGTTAGTTGAAGATATGAAAAAATTATTGATTTCAATTGTTGCGCTATTTGCTTGTTTTGCAATAGCCAATGCGCAAGGGAAACCTGCGATTGAGTTTGATGAAATTGTTCATGATTACGGAACCTTTCCGGAAGAGAATGGAAAAGTAACATGTCAGTTTAAATTCAAAAACACCGGTGATGCTGATTTGATTTTGCAAAAAGTTAGAGCATCTTGTGGATGTACTACTCCAAATTGGACCAAAACGCCTGTTAAACCAGGTGAAACAGGTACTATTGATGTTACCTATAATGCTTCTGGTCGCCCCGGTGCATTTACTAAAACAATTACGGTTACATCAAATGCCGGTGAAAAACGTTTGTCTATTAAGGGGGATGTTATTCCTAAAGCTCAAAAAGTTGAGGATAAATACCCGTTTGATATGCAAGGTTTGCGCTTTATGAAACAAAATTTGTATTTTAATACTGTTTTTGTTCCGGGTGTGAAAGATCAACGCGTTGATGTTATTAATAATTCTAAGGAAGATATTAAGGTTTCTTTCCAAGATGTTCCTGCATTTTTGTCTGTTAAATGTGAACCGGAAACTTTGAAACCTAACGAGAAAGGTATTGTTACTGTCTCTGTTAAAACGCAAGATTCAGGCGTTTGGGGTGCGTTTAAGAAGAATTTTAAAGTAGCTGTGAACGGAAAAGTTGGAGAGCAAAACCAAATTAATGTATTTGGTAATATTGCAGAAAACTTCTCTAAAATGACTGCTGAAGAGAAAGCAAATGCTCCTGTTATGACTGTAGGAAATAAGGTGGTTTTGGGTAATGTTAAAGTTGGTGCTTCTAAAACATTTAAATTCTCTGTTAAAAATGAAGGTAAGAGCAATTTGATTATTAGAGCTATCAATTGCGACTCAAACTCTTTTATTATTACTGCTCCTAGCAAAGAAATTAAACCGGGAAAGAGTGCTGATATTCGCGTAAAAGTTGATGCATCTAAAATGAAGGCTGGTAAGTATTCTCAAAAATTAACAGTTATCTCAAATGATCCTAACAGATCAACTTATATTGTTGAGTTAAGTGGAGTTGTTGAGTAATGTGTTTTGATTGATATTAAGGCAGGAGAAACTTATATTTAGATTTTCCTGCCTTTTTTCGTGCTTTCTTCTTGTTATATGGTGAGTGTTTTTAGGACGTTTATAGTTTTCTCCATTTTTATTGAAATCTCTATAGGTGATTCTATAGATTCAAAAGAATCCGAAATTTGATGATAAAAAACGTAATTTATAGACGTTACCTTAAAGATGTTTTTAAACTCTTTTACCATCAGTTTGTTTCTATTCTTGTTGTATGATATTTAGAAGCTGTTTAAATTTTATTATTAAATTAATTTTGAGCTTTACTCTCTTTTTTCGGCATCTTTGAAGTGCTTTTTAAGCTGTTTTCACTATTCTTTTTTGAGAATCGTCCACTATTAACTTCAAAAGAATAGTAAAAATAATCTTAAAAATCTCTCATAAATATGTTTGAAATATAATTTAAACAACATCTTATTTCATGAAAACGATATGTACAAAGAGATTAAAATAGTAATAGTTTTTTTGTTGTCACTGTTTCTTGCGAGTTGTCATAGTGATGAGGAATATCTAATTCATGGCAGAATTCGGAGTGTTAGTGACAATGTTGCCTATTTAATGAAAATGGACCAATTGGGGAATATGGTGATTGTTGATAGTACATTTATTCGTGGTGGTGAATTCCGTTTTAGAGGTCATGTAGATTATCCGGAAATGCGTTTTTTAAGGATTGGAACAAGAAGACCTTTTGATATTTTTGTCGAAAATGAAAAAATTGAAGTGTATGGCTCTTTGCTTTTGCCGGATGAAATCAAAGTGGAAGGTTCTATTTCTCATGATGATTTTAACTATCTTAGTAGCGAGTTCGAGTCAATTCAAAACAATAAAAATGCCTTGATTTTAGAGTTGAGTTCTGCTCAAAATTTAAAAGATAGAAAAAAAATCAGAGAGATTAATAAACGGTTTTCGACTTATCAAGATACAATTATAACCATAACAAAACAGTTCGTTCTTAATAACCCCTCTTCTGTAGGTGCTGCTTACTTTTTATGTCTTTTATCTTCCCATTATGATGTGAAAAAATTGGAAGAAATTGTTATGTTGATAGATCCCTCTATTGAAGATTGCCAATATGTCAGGTATTTAAAAGATGAATTGCTTTTGCGAAAAGATTTAGAGATTGGTACGGATGCTCCTTCTTTTTGCTTGAAAAATAGTAGGGGAGAGGAGATTTGTTTGGAAAATTATCAAGGTAAGTATCTTTTTATTGATTTTGGAGCCTCATGGTCTATCCCGTCTGTTAGGCGTTACAATCAACTATTATCACTTTATAGAGAGTATAGTGGTTATAATTTTGATATTGTTTCTGTTTCATTGGATTCTGATGAATGTGATTGGAAAAATTATTTAGCGGAAGTTAATCCGCAGTGGGAGTTTATTTCAGATTTTTTGTATTGGTCATCTCCGGTGACAAAACATTATAGAGTGTTGAACCTCCCTTATGGAGTATTAATTGATACTCAGGGAAAAATTGTATTAATAAACCCTTCTGTTGATAAATTGAAGCGTTACTTAAAACAAGTTCTTGAAAATTGATGTATGGAATATTTTGAGATTCTCAAAGAGGGTGGATTCCCTTTGTTAAGTGCTTTTATTATGGGACTTGTGGTGATTGCTTGTCCGTGTACTATTGCTTCTAATGTGACGATTCTTACCAGTATGCTTAATAAGAATGTTTCTGCTTCTGTGCTGTTCTCGAAAGCTTCTATTTATGTGTTGGGTAGAATGGTGGCTTATATGGGAATTGCTTATTTGCTTTATTCCTTTTCAGAAATTATAGCTATCTCTGAATCTATTCAAAAAATCTTAGGTTTGTTGTTAGGACCTTTGTTTCTTTTGGTTGGTATATTGATGTTGGATATTGTCCATATTCATGGCTTGGAAAATAAATGCTTGATTTGGATGAAGAAGTGGACTCTGTCTGATAGATTGGTTGGTCCTTTCCTTTTAGGATTAGCATTTGCATTTGCTTTTTGTCCTTATGGTGCATTAATCTACTTTGGAATGATGATTCCTTTGTCTATCACTTCTGTAAATGGGTTATGGGTGCCTCTTTCCTTTTCCATTGGTACTGCACTTCCTATTCTTTTGGTGGCATTATTGTTCTTTTGGGGATGGGATTCAAAAAAGCATTTATTGAGCAAGTTTCAAACGTTTGAGTTGTGGTTGAGACGAATTTTGGCAGTTTTTTTTATCATTTCAGGAATTTTGTTTATCTTAGAGTTCTATTTGTAGGCAATTTTTAGAAGTTGTATAAAACAAAATTTATTATGTTATGAGAAAAGTATTACTATTTGTATTTGTGTTTGTTGGAGTTGCTTTTGCTTGTGCAAAACCCAAGGTTGTTTTTAGCGAAGTTGAGTATGTCTTTACCGACAATGTGTTAGGTGAAACGTCTGAACATGTTTTTGTATTTAAGAATGAAGGCGATGCTCCGTTGATAATTAATAACGCAGTTCCTTCTTGTGGTTGTGTAACCCCTTCTTGGACAAAAAGTCCTGTTGCTCCGGGTGATACGGGATCTGTTCATGTTTATTACAAGAGTAATATGAGTGGAGCATTCAGTAAAACCATAAAAATCTATTCGAATTCACAAGGGAAAAGACCCGTTTTGAAAATCTCAGGAGAAACGCGAAAAAGCAAATAAAGATTTGGTGTCGTGTTGCGTATGTTTCCTATTTTAGGTTTCCTGTTTCAAGTGGCACTATGTTTGAATCTTGAATTTTGAATTCTGAAACCTGAATCCAGAAACCAATTTAGTAAAGATTATTTCTGCACTCTCTTTCCCAGTTAAACAGTTGGGATGCTTTTTCATAATCTTCGTGGTTAATTTCCATTGCCAACATTTCGTTGATTTGTTGCGCCAAATATTGAGGCTCATAGTGGTTAATTACACGTCCGGTATGATAATTGACCACTATTTTTTCTATCTCAGGGAATTGAGTGGCAAGAATAGGAACATGAGCTTGCATAAAATCAAAAATCCGATTCGGTAGAGAAAAATAGTAACTAAGTCCTTTTTCTTTTAGCAGGCATACACCTAAATCTGCGCTTAAAGTATATTTCTCTAATTCAGAGAATGGTAATCTTCCCATCATTATCACTTTGTCGCTTACTCCTTTTTTTGAAATACGCTCTCTTATTTCATCAACAATGTCACCTCCGCCAATAATTACAAAAGTTGCATTTTCTACATACTCCATGGCATCAATAATCCATTCAATTCCTCTGCCTTCATTTACGGCTCCTTGATAGAGTATGATTTTCCCTTTTAAGTTGGCAAATTCATTTCTTTTCCCCGTATAAGGTTTGTAGTAAGGGACGTTACGTAGTACTTTTAAATCAATTTTATACTTGTTTTTGTAGTAATCGGCTATGGATTGACATACTGTGTAACCATCTTTTATATGAGGAAAAACTAAATCTTCAATTTTTGTCCAAACAGCTTTTACGTTTTTACGATGAGTAACTTCCGGCACTTCGGGGAATAGTTCGTGAAGATCTTGGGTATATTCCGTTCTTTTTATTTTTGACGCAATAAATCCGGCCAATGCTGTATCGGTATCATTTGCCCAAATCTGGTCGGTACGAGAGAAAAGTAGGAGAAAAAACAGGCGAATATTAAATTCAGCATAAAATAAGAAACCTTTCTTAAAAAGCACATTTATTCGGTGCGTTTGATAGGGTTGTGCGTAGTTGGGGTTGCAACGAACATTTTGCGAACCAATGACTTTAACATTCCACCCGTTATTATGAAAATAAAGGGCTGTTTTATGTACACGTTGGTCGTTTTCTAAATTGCTTGTAACTGTGAATATGATTCTTTTTTTCTCCATAATTTGCGAAGGTATCATTTTTTCTTTTATCATGCGCTTTTTATCTTCAAAACTTTTTCTAATTTTGTTGTTTGGTGGAAGTTGTTATTGCCACTATTGTAGAACTTGAAAATAAGGCTATGAGAGTAGAATCAAATATTTCGTTATTGCCGTATAATACATTTGGTGTCGATGTGTTATGCTCTGAATTTTATCAATATAGTTCGGTTGAAGAGTTGGAGAAACTTTTTCAAGAAGGTTTGTTCGCATCGAAGTGGTTATCTGTAGGAGGCGGGAGTAATTTGCTTTTTTTGCAAGATTTTCATGGGGCTATTTTACATTCCTCCATAAAAGAGATAGAAGTTACTCAGGAGCGAGAACAAGATGTTGAAGTGCGAGTTGGGGCGGGTGTTGTGTGGGATGATTTTGTCGCTTGGTCTGTTGAGCATGATTTAGGTGGAGTTGAAAATTTATCCTATATACCGGGTTGTGTTGGAGCCTCTCCGGTTCAGAATATAGGTGCGTATGGCGTTGAGGCAAAGGATGTTATCTCTGAGGTTGAGGTTTTTGATACTCAAACCGGCAGTGTCTCAACGTTTGCAGGTTCTGCATGCTCTTTTGCTTATCGTCACAGTCTTTTTAAAACGAATCCCTATTATATAGTTACCTATGTGACCTTTCGATTAACAAAGTCCCCGCATCATAAATTCTCTTTATCGTATGGAAATTTACTTTCCGTTATAGAGGGAAATGGAGTGGAGCCATCGTTGCGCTCTATCAGGGAGGTTGTGGTGAATGTGCGAAAATCTAAATTGCCTGAGCCTTCAGTTCTTGGAAGTGCGGGCAGTTTCTTTAAAAATCCGCTTATTTCTATCGCTCAATTTAAAGATGTTAAAGAACGCTATCCGAATGTTCCCTTTTTTGAAGTGGGTGAGGAGAAAATAAAAATTCCTGCCGGTTGGTTGATTGAGCAGTGTGGTTGGAAAGGTAAACGTGTAGGGAATGTAGGCGTGTATGATAAGCAAGCTTTGGTTTTGGTGAATTATGGGGGTGCTACCGGTAGTGAAATAGAAAGTTTAGCAAATGACATCTGTTCCTCCGTACATCAAGAATTTGGATTGAAGATTGAACCCGAGGTCTGTTTTATAAGGTAACAGGGTTCTTTTTTCTGACATAGGGTAGGTCATATAAGTTTAAAAGCATCCGAAACAGAATTAATTTACAGAAAAATAAGAAATATTTGTAGTAAATAAAAAAGAAATGGCAACAACAAAAGCAACAGCTGAAGAGTTAGGTTCAGGCGATTTAAAGAGATTGTTGATTAGTTATTCAGGTCCTGCCATCGCAGCTATGATGGCATCGTCTTTATATAATGTAATAGATAGAATTTTCATCGGACAGGGGGTTTCTGCATTGGCCATATCCGGCTTGGCTATTACCATGCCGGTAATGAATTTGTCTGCTGCATTTGGTGCGATGATTGGTGCAGGAGGTGCTACGCTGACCTCCATCAAAATGGGGCAAGAAGATTATAAAGGTGCGCAAAAAGTATTGGGTAACGTGGTTTTGCTTGATATTGTTTTGGGCATTCTATTCATGATATTGGGTTTGTGGTTTTTGGATGAAATTCTCTTTTTCTTTGGAGCAAGTCATGATACACTTCCTTATGCAAGAGATTTTATGCAGGTTATTTTAATAGGTAATACCATAACGCACACCTATTTAGGTTTGAATAGTGTGATGCGCTCTTCCGGGAATCCTCAAAAAGCGATGTATGTCACTCTCTCAACAGTGGCAATCAATTTGGTTTTGGCTCCTGTTTTTATATTTGTTTTTAAATGGGGAATACGAGGTGCTGCGTTGTCAACTATTATCGCCCAATTTATTGCTTTGATAATTGTTATCAAACATTTTTGCGGAGAGAATACCTTCCCGCGTTTTTCTCGCTCTATTTTTAAATTCGACAAGCGAATTACTTACGGAATTATTTCCATTGGAATGGCTCCTTTTGTATTGAATTCTTGTGCATGTTTGGTGGTTGTTTTGATTAATAGGGCTTTATATCAGCATGGCGGAGATTTAGCCATTGGTGCTTATGGTATCACCAATAGTTTGTTGATGATCTTTGGAATGCTTGTTATGGGACTAAATCAGGGGATGCAACCTATTGCAGGGTACAATTTTGGTGCAAAAAAATACGATAGGGTGTGGGAAGTGTTACGTCTGACGATTATATGTGCTACTATTCTGACTACTTCCGCTTTTTTAGTCAGTGAAACAATTCCGATGTATTTGGCACGTCTTTTTACTTCGGACAAAGAATTAATCGAGCTTACAATTATTGGGTTGAGAACTTGTTCCATCGCATTCCCTATCGTTGGATTTCAAATGGTAACCTCCAATTTCTTTCAGTCTATAGGTAGAGCTCCTATGGCAGTGTTGCTTTCATCCACCAGACAGTTGTTATTGTTGGTTCCATTGTTATTGATATTGCCGGGTAAGTTCGGTATGATTGGGGTTTTTGCCAGCATGCCTATAGCGGATACCCTCTCTTCTATTTTAGCTTTTGTATTGCTTAGAAGAGAGATGAAACGTTTTAATCGTCAAACTACTTAAGGTAAGTCCTCTAAATTCACTATTTTAATTTTTTTTACCATGAAAAATAATCTTATAATCAGTATTGGTCGCCAGTTTGGTGCCGGTGGTCGGGGGGTCGGCAAATTATTGTCCGAAAAGCTTGGAATTGATTACTATGATAAAGAGTTGATTTTGTTAGCAGCTCAGGAATATGGATTTGATTCAGAAGTTTTAGAACAGGCCGACGAAAAATCCTCAACTATTTCCGGAAATCTGTTGCAGTGGATAGAATCGTTAGTACCCGGTGAGTTTTTAGCAAAAAACTATCTTTCATCAGATGCTCTTTTTGAAATGCAGTCCAGTGCAATTCGAAAATTAGCGACAGAGCGTTCTTGTGTTATTGTTGGTCGGTGTTCAGATTATGTTTTACGTAATAACCCCAATTGTGTAAGCATTTTTCTACATTCAACAGAGGAGGATAGGGTGCAACGTATTTGTGAAAGATCGGGTATGTCTCCTCAAAAAGCATTGACTCAAATCAGAACAGAAGATAGGCGTAGAGCAGCCTATTATAATTTTTATTCTGACAAAACTTGGGGAGATGCAGCAACCTATTCTCTCAGTATTGATGTTTCTAAGGTAGGGATAGAGGGAGCTACAGAATTGACGATAGAATATTTGAAGTTGATGCATAAATTATAGAGAATTATTTTTAGGGAAGTTCTATAATTTGGCTGTTTAAAATTTTAAAAATACAAAATGCAAGAGAATAAACTTTTCGGCTATCGTGAAATAGCGATGTTTGTTTTGCGTATACTTTGTATAATTACGAGTAAGATATGTAGACACTAAAATGAACAGCGAATATAATTGTATATAATTGGTTTAATATGATATTTTTCAAAATTGTTTTATTATAAATCAAATACAGTTAAATGCTTTTAGTCGGTAAATATTCCTCTTAGGTAGATAGAAATAAAAAAATAATAAAAGAAGTTTGGGGAATTCTAAAAAATGTGTATTTTTGTCGAAATTCTGTAAACTAGGATTGAGTTTGAGATGAGGAGCTATTGTTGAGGTTAGAGGGAAGATATAATAGGGATTTAAAACAGAATTTACTTGGAATTAGAATTATTTAAACTAAATTATTAATTAAAAACATGGAGAACATGAAAAAATTGTTATTCTTATTAATGGTAGCATTTGCTTGTTTCCAAGTGAATGCACAGGATGACTTCTCTACTAAGAATTATATTGAACAGTGGGGACGTCTTAAAATTGTAAATAAACAAGTTTGTAGTGAAAGTGGACAGCCTGTTCAGTTGAAGGGATGGAGTACATTTGGACTACAATGGGAGACTGAGTGTTATTCTTTTGAAGCGTTCAAAATTATGAAGTATTGGGGCGCAAATTCTGTTAGACTTGCAATGTACGTTAAAGAAGGCGGGTTTGAGTCTAATAGGAGTGGTATGATTTCAAGAGTGAAAGAGTTTATTGATTATACTTCTGAATTGGGTATTTATTGTGTGGTAGATTGGCATATTTTGAATACTTGTGGAAATCCTGAGCAGACATTGAATCAGTCAATGGGAGGTCAAGGTGCTGAGTATTTCTTTACAGAAATTGCAAATTATGTCAAACAAAAAAAGTATATACACGTGATTTATGAGTTGTGTAATGAGCCGAATCAATGTCAATGGAGTAATATCAAAACTTACGCAGAGAAAGTTATTCCTGTTATTCAGGGAATTGATAAAGGGGCGTTGATGATTGTGGGTACCCCAGATTGGTGTCAAAAAATTAATGATGCTGCTTCAGATCCTATTACTATTGAAGGTAGTGAGTACTTGTTGTATTCTTTCCATTACTATGCATGTTCTCATCAACACTTTTTACCTAGTCTACGAAGTGCAGCAACTTCTATTCCTGTTGTAGTATCTGAGTGGGGTGCTGTTAATTTTGACGGAAATCAAAGATTCGAAAATAATGAGTTTGTTATTTGTACACAACCATCGGATCAATTGTTGTCAGTGTGTGATGGTGATAATGGTTCTAATCTTAAAATTAGTTGGTGGTATTGGAATTGGGGAGACAAACATGAGGGATCATCATCTATTAAGGAGAATAAATGTTATGATATTGGAAAAGATTTTGGAGAGGATGATTTAGCGTCTTCTGGTAGGTATATTTTGACCAAGTTGTGTGGTGATGGAAATTGTCCTACTCCTGTTCCTTCTACGGCTGGTCCTTATCAAGGACGTCCACAAGTTATTCCGACTCCGGATGGTGGATATTTTGAGTTGGCTTATTATGATGAAGGAGGTCCTGGTGTTGCTTATTATGATGGTAATGGAGATTCAACTAAATCGGGAAATTATGAGACAACAGTAAATTGTAATGCTTGTTTTCAATATGATACAACTTTTGTTTTCAGAGAAGGGGAATGTGTAGACGTTTCAAAATGTGCTGGAGTGGAGAAAACTGATGGTGGTAATTTTATGTACCGAAATTATAATATAGGTCATATTGAACCTAATGAATGGATGAAATATACTGTTAAAGTTGAAGAACCTGGTTATTATAGTTTTAAATATTTAGCAAATACAGCTACAGCTGGTTCTATGGCTGTTACATTGGAAAAACCTCTTAAGTCTGGAGGAATGCAACCTTTGGGTAATTGTTTATTTGAGAGTGGCACTACTAATGAGATTGAATCGGTTTTATTTACTAAAAATAGGAATGGTGCATCATGTTCTGTATCTTGGGAATGTTGGGCTTGGGTTGATCCGATAGGAGCAGAAGATCCAACAGTTTTATTTAAAGAAGCAGGAGAGTTTACTATTACTATTTTATTCTTAGATGAAGGATCAGATGTAGGTCCATTCCGTTTCACTAAGGCTGCTTCTTACTCTGGTGCTGGATATCCTGAACCAGAAGCTGGTGAAGAACCAGATCCAGGTGTAGGTCTATCTGATGCTGCTTCAGCTGCTTTCTCAATCTATCCTAATCCAACTACTGGTGAGATTAACATTAATTTTGCTGCTGCAGAAGAAGCTGATGTTGAAATCATCAATATGATTGGTCAAGTTGTTTACTCTTCTAAGATTGAGTCTGGTGCTAAGATTAATGCAGATTTGGTTAAAGGTACTTACATCGTAACTGTTAAGACTGCAAACTCTGTTGCTCAACAAAAATTGGTTGTTGAATAATAAAGTTTTAGTTAACTGATATTTAAAGGGAGTGTTTCGGCACTCCCTTTTTTTTATGCTTATTACTCTTGGGTAATTAATTCAAAATTTAACTTCTTCTCTTTTCTCTGCTATTAGCTTTATACTCACTTTTGCCTCTGTATTCGTCTATCATATATTCTTTATGGCTCTATATTTTACCTTATCTTGATTCCTTTGTATTCTTCCGTAACCATCAGCACTTTGCTCTCTTTTCAATATATATTGATTGTTTCTTTTGCATTCGAAAAGAGTTATCTTTATTTTCCTCTATTTTCCTCGGAGTGTTATTTCCCTTAATATTTGTGTCCAATTTAGTGCATCGTATCATATTGCTGGGTGCTATCAAATTTAAATCTATGAGTTTCCTTAATATGCATTAAGAGTCTCTGCATAATGTTATAAAGAGCTCATATTTGCAGTTGTGATTCTCTTTCAACAAACTTGTAACTCTGCTTGTAAGGGTGCAACAGAATCAAATAACGAATATTAGTGATGGAGACTCAGAAAAGGATAGAACGTTTTGAATTAGTTTGTATTTATGTGTTTTCTCATACTAAAAAAATCCGATGAAACCATCGGATTTTTTTTCAACAAAACAATGTTCATGATAGGTTAGACTGGATATAGTATATTTATATAATAGGGTAAAAATTTTATTCCTTTTCTTATAACACAAATTTACTTTTAAATCTTTTTTCTTGTGTGGATGAATTGTAAAATATTGTGGATAATTTTAAAATATAACATTTAATTCTGTCTTTCTTCTCTTTATATAAGGCTCTTATGTGGATTATTTTTAGATTTTATGTTTAAATTTTTTAATTCAGTTTATCCTATATCGTAGTTTTTTTTCTCTTTTTTCGATGGAATCGTATTATTTTGTTTTCTATTACAATTTATTGATTTCGGTTATAGTCGTTGTGCCGAATTGCATTCACTCTGTTTCATATCCGCAATATTTATCCTCGAAAAGGGTAATACATTCCGCAATGAGTTATTATTTCATTGTAGTTAATGGTGGACTATTATCCAAAAAGAATAGTAAATATAGGCTAAAATGCGCCCCAAAGAAGCCGAAAACAAGAGAGTAAAGCTCAAAAATAATTTAATAATAAAATTTAATAGTTTCCAATACTATTTATAAATTAATTGCGTTTATATATTGTTAGTAAGTTTTGCCTATTCAGGTTTATAATGCGAAATAGAAATCGTTAGATAATTAAATTTTCGGATCTTTTTGACTTGCTTATAGGTGAATTCTATGAATTGCCTCAATGTAGAAACTATATATTATGACATTTTTTTTATCTACAAGTGAAAAATGTTAGTTTGGAGATAAGTTATGTAGAATATTTTATGAATTTTTTTTAATCATTTTGCTTATGGTAGAACCCTTTACTCAAACATTTGATTTGGATTTGATGGGAGATGAATTAGACTCCCTATTTTTAACCTCTAATTTTGATTTAGAACCACCCAAGGTTATTTTGGATGTGATAAGGCAGTATGCTTATTTATTGAGTGATGAGCTCTTATCTGCCGGCGAAGATGCGATCTTATTAAATTAATGTTATTGCAGATTGTTTTTTCGTTATTTGTAAATCGCAGGTATGTTTTGAACTGCCGTTAAGGTCTTTGTTTAAGTCAGCTTCTATAAATATCATAATTTATGGAAGCTGCTCGGTTTATTTCAAGTGATTGCTGTGCGAAATCGAAAATTTATGTTTAGTACTTTGAACGCAAACACACATAGTATGAAGATGTTTAAATTTATTTTGAGTTTCACTCTTCTTTGCGACATTTTTGCTGCGCTTCATTAATCGTATTTTATTATCATTATTTGGTAATAGTTCACCATTAACGGCAAAATAATAATCTTAAATAACTTTCTTAATTTTGTTCGAAATAAAATTTAATCAGCTTTGGGGGTGTCAATAAAAAAAGGAGCGAAAAGTTCGCCCCCTTAATTGTATCTTTGAATTTATATAACTAACCTTAATAGGCTTTTTCTTCCCCTTTGATCATGTTGATAATCGTTAAGAAGATAATTTTTATATCAAGCCAAAATGTCCAATTTTCTATGTACCATACATCCTGTTTGACGCGTCCCTCCATTTCAGACAGGTCCTTTGTCTCTCCTCTAAATCCGGTAACTTGCGCCCAACCTGTTATTCCGGGTTTTATATAGTGTCTAACCATGTATTTGTCAATTAGTTGAGAATAAGTTTCTGTGTGTTGTAGCATGTGAGGTCTTGGCCCTACAATCGACATATTGCCATACAGAACATTTAAGAATTGAGGAGTCTCATCCAAATTTGTTTTTCTTAGAAATGCACCAATCTTTGTTACCCGACTATCGTTTTGAGTAGCCTGTACTTTGTCTGCATCCTTATTAACTTTCATAGTCCTAAATTTCAGACAATCGAACTCTTCGCCGTTTTCTCCGGTTCTCTTTTGTTTAAAGAATATAGGACCCTTAGAACCTAATTTAATGAGCGGAGCAACAATGATAAATATGAGAGGGAATACTGTTAAGTTAAATCCTAGTGAGCAGATTATATCAAAGGTCCGTTTAACAACCTTATTTGTTGTTTTTCGTAGAGGCTCTTCTCTTAGTGATACAATAGGGATATTTTCGCCTAATGTAGAAAGAGAGACCGATTTTTTTATGAATCGCTTAAAGTCTGGTATGATATAAAACCTTATAAGATGGTTTTCTGCAAAATGTAGGATAGGTAATGCTTTTCTGTCATCTCCGGCAGGGAGAGCACATATAATTTCATCAATATTATTTTCTTGAGAATATTTTTCAACATCCGCCAATTTCCCCATCACCAATTTAGAATCCACTTTGTAATCTTCCGGATTTCTGTCATCGAAAAATCCGAGGAAACGATACCCGGAGATCAGGTTGTGAGAAATGGTTTCGTATGTCTCCTTCGCAACGCTACCTGCTCCCAATATAATCACATTTCTATAATTACCCCCGCTTTTACGATATATTTTCACTGTAACGCGTGATAATATTCTCCATATAGAGACAAATATAAATGTAAGCGCAAAGTAAATAGCCCAACTTTTGGCAGGTATCTGATTATTCCCTAATATCAAAATCGAGGATAGTGTGATGCTTGAGAATAGCAGAATTGTTTTGGTAGTGAGATTCAATATCTTTTCCATATAAACAATTCTCTTGTCGAGTATGATGCCAAATATGGATAAACTCACTGCATAGGCAAGGTTGATTAATAGTAGTTGAGTCTTTATTCCATGCAATTCTATTCCATATAATTCTCCGGATAAATACAATATTGCAAGAAAACATGTATTTATCACTATAAAATCACCAATTCCAACGATGATTTTTAGTAGTCCGGCCTTTTTTTGTTGCTTTTCCTTTCTCATCTCTTCAAATTCTTTTGCAAAGATAAATCATTTATTGAATTTATTCAAAAAATTGTTCTCTTATTATGACTCTTTGT